>NZ_JBYSZI010000076.1:0-25405 GCF_058787075.1 Cupriavidus sp. FW305-46 | reverse complement strand
TGCTGGGGGCGGGGGGGGGGCGGGGGGCGTTGCTTGAATTCGTGTTGCTGGGCGAATGGCTGCTGCGTGCGCAGGGCAGCCTGTCCGCCTGGATGCAGGCCATGACGTCGAGCCCGCTGGCGGCGGCGTGTGCCAGCTTTGCCCTGGCCGCGCTGTCGGTCGTGTTCGTGCCCACGCTGCTGCTGGGCGCGGCGTTCCCCTTCGTGCTTCGCGTGTGCGTAGACAGCCGGTACATAGGCGCCGGCGTGGGCAGCGTGGTGGCGCTCAATACGCTGGGTGGCATCGCCGGCACGGCGCTGGCTGGTTTCATGCTGGTGCCGTACCTGGGACTGGTGCATACGTTGTCGCTGCTGGCGGTCACGGCCGCCGTGGTTGGCGTGGTGGCGGTGGCGCTGGGCAGCGGCGTGGGCCGCGTGGCGCGCTGGGCCGTGCCGATGGTCGGCGTGCTGGCCGTGATTGCGGCCGCGCTGGCCCCGGCGGACCGGCTCGCCACGTTGCTGGCGCGGGCGCGCGGCGGCGAACTGGTGTTCTATGAGGAGGGCCGTGGCGCGACCGTGGCGGTGGTGGAGCAGACCTCGTCCAGCAACCGCTTCCGGCGCCTCTATATCCAGGGCGTCTCCAATTCAGGCGATGCCATGACCTCGCAGCGCTATATGCGGCTGCAGGCGCTGTTGCCGCTGATCGTCCATAGCGGCACGCCGAAGTCGACCCTGGTGATCGGTCTTGGCACCGGCATCACGGCAGGCGCCACGCTGGCCTGGCCTGGGCTGGAACACCGCGTGGTGGCGGAGCTGCTGCCGCCGGTGGCGCGTGCCGTGCCCAGGTTCGAGGGCAATTTCGGCGTGGCCACCGACAAGCGCATCGACATCCGCCTGCGCGATGGCCGGCGCGAGCTGCTGCAGAGCGCGCAGCAGTACGACCTGATCACCCTGGAGCCGCCGCCTCCGTCGGCGGCCGGCGTGGTCAATCTGTATTCGACCGATTTCTACCGCCTCGCGGCAGCGCGGCTGCAACCCGGCGGGCTGGTGGCGCAGTGGCTGCCGCTGCCGACGCAGAACGACGAGGACACCCGCATGCTGGTGCGCAGCTTCCTGGACGTGTTCCCGCACGCCATGCTGTGGACCACCGAGCTGCACGAGATGATGCTGGTGGGTTCGCTGTCGCCGCTGGCGCTGGATGCCGCGCGCATCCGCACGCGCTTTGAACAGCCGGAAGTTGCTGCCGCGCTGCAGGCCGTGGGGGTGCGCTCGCCGGCGGCGCTGATGGCGACCTGGGTCACCGACCGCGCCGGCCTGGACTGGTATGCGGCCGATGCGCCGGCCGTCACCGATGACCGCCCGCGCATCGAATACGCCGGCTGGGTCCGCCGCGACGCCTTCCCGGAAACCCTGTCCAGGCTGCTGTCGCTGCAAAGCGAACCGCCGCTGGCGGGCGCCGATGACGCATTCTGGCGCGACCTGCGCCGCGAGCGCGAAGTGCTGCACACCTTCTACCGCGCCGGCCTCGATGCCTACCGCGGCGACCGCGAAGCCTGGGCCAGCCATATCACGCAGGCCATGCGCGCTGATCCCGACAATCCCTACTACGCCTGGTTCGTCGGCGGCCAGTCAGCTCGCCCCGCCCGCCGCGCACCTGCTGAACCAAGGAACACGCCATGAGCGCACGCGACGACGTCCTGGCCCTGCAGCAGCGCATGGGCGAATCGATTGTGGGGCAGCAGCGCATGATCGAACGCCTGCTGCTTGGCCTGTTGGCCGATGGCCACCTGCTGGTGGAAGGGTTGCCGGGGCTGGCCAAGACGCGGGCCATCAAGATGCTGGCGCGCAACCTGGATGCGCGGCTGTCGCGGATCCAGTTCACGCCGGACCTGCTGCCCGCCGACATCACGGGCTCGGAGGTCTACTTCACCGAAGGCGGCAAGGGCGAGTTCCGCTTCCAGGCCGGCCCGGTGTTCGCCAACCTGGTGCTGGCGGACGAGGTCAACCGCTCGCCGGCCAAGGTGCAGGCGGCTCTGCTGGAAGCCATGGAGGAGCGCCAGGTCACCGTCGGCGGGACCACCCACAAGCTGGAGCCCCTGTTCCTGGTCATGGCCACGCAGAACCCCATCGAGCAGGAAGGCACCTATCCGCTGCCTGAAGCGCAGATGGACCGCTTCCTGATGCACGTCAACGTTGGCTATCCGGAGGCGGATGCTGAAGGCGAGATCGTCAGGCTGGCGCGCGGCGAGGAAGTTGCCGACGGTGCTGCAGGTACGGCGACGCAGGCGCACAAGCTTGCGCAGGACATCATCTTCGCGGCCCGTGCCGAGATTCATGCGATTCACGTGAGCGATGCCGTGGCGCGCTATGTGGTGGCACTGGTGCACGCCACGCGCGAGCCCAAGCAGGTCGACGACGATCTCGACAATTGGATCCAGATCGGAGTCAGCCCGCGCGGGTCGATCGGGCTCGACAAGGTGGCGCGGGCGCATGCGTGGCTGCGCGGGCGGGACTTCGTCACGCCGGAAGACGTGCAGGCCATCGTGCACGAAGTTTTTCGCCACCGGCTGATCCTGTCGTACGAAGCGCATGCCGCCGGCATCACGGCTGACGCTGTCATCGACCGCCTGGTGCAGCAGGTCGCCGTAGCCTGATCCGCCGGAGGCGACCGCATGCGCGCCAACCTTCGATCCCGGACCCGCTCGCCCGTGCCGGACGCCCATGACGCGGCCAGCCGCGCCACGCCGGGCGTCAGCGTGGATGCAGCGGCACTGGCCGCGCTGGAAGTGGCTGCGCGCGACTTCCACTTCCTGCCGCGCCAGCCGGTGCACAGCGTGCTGGCCGGCCGCCACGCCTCCAAGGTGCGCGGACGCGGGCTGACCTTCGAGGAACTGCGCCTGTACCTGCCCGGCGACGATATCCGCAGCATGGACTGGCGCGTGACCGCGCGCACCGGCCAGCCGCACGTGCGCGTCTACACCGAGGAAAAGGACCGCCCAGTGCTGCTGGTGGTGGACCAGCGCATCAATATGTTCTTCGGCAGCCGGCGCGCGATGAAGTCGGTCAGCGCGGCCGAGGCCGCGGCGCTGGCCGCCTGGCGCGTGCTGGCCGAAGGCGACCGCGTCGGCGGCGTGGTGTTCGGCGATGCGAAGGCCGAGGAGTTCACCCCGCGCCGCAGCCGCGAAGCCGTGCAGCAGCTGCTGGGCGGCATCGCGCGCTTCAACCAGGCCTTGCGCGCCGATGCGCCGGCGCGGCGCGCCGCGGGGCAGCTGAACGCGGCGCTGGAGCGCGCCGCGCGCATGGCGCGCCATGACTGCCTGGTTATCGTCATCAGCGATTTCGACGGCCATGACGACCGCACCCGCGACCTGATGCTGGAAATGGCCGCGCGCAACGACGTGCTGACCATCCTGGTCCACGATCCCTTCCTGATCGAGTTGCCGGAGTCCGGCCAGCTGGTGGTCAGCGACGGCGAACTGCAGGTGGAGCTGGGCTTCGGCCATGCGGCCACGCGACGCAGCATTGCGGAGTTTGTCGATACGCACGCCAAGGCGCTGCTGGACTGGCACCACGCCATCGGCGTGCCGCTGCTGCCGCTGTCGGCGGCAGAGGAAACGGCGCTGCAGCTGCGCCGGCTGCTGGGCCGCCCGCTGCAGCAGACGCCGGTGCGGCAACGCGCAGGAGCGGCGCGATGAGCCTCACGCACAGCACCGCAGCGGGCGTCGAAGACAGCACGGGCGTCGCTATGCTGGCCACCCTTGCCGACGTAGCCGTGCCGCCGCCCCCATCGTGGGTGCCGCAAACCATCGGCTGGCCGATCGCCGGCGGCTTGCTGCTGCTGGTCCTGGCCTGGGCCGGCTGGCGCGCGTGGCGGCGCTACCGCGCCAACCGCTACCGGCGCGAGGCGCTGGCCGAACTGGCAGGACTGCCGCTGGGCGCTGACCCCGCGCACCGCGTCGCAGCGCTGCGGCAGATGGCGGCGCTGCTCAAGCGCACGGCGCTGGCCGCGTGGCCGCGCGCCCAGGTTGCCAGCCTGGCCGGCGGCGGCTGGGCCGAATTCCTGCAGGCACACGCCGGGCGCGCCCAGGATGCCGCGCCGCTGCTGGCTGCGCTGGTGCAGGACGCCGAATACCGCGACGACGCGGTGCTGGCGCAATGGCCCGAGACGCAGGTGCAGGCGGTGGCCGGCGCGTGCCGGCGCTGGATTGCGGAGCACCATGTACCAGTTTGAATACCCCTGGCTCTTCGTGCTGCTGCCGCTGCCGTTGCTGCTGTGGTGGTGGCTGCCGCCGTACCGCGAGGAAAGCCCGTCGGTGCGCCTGCCGTTCTTTGGCGAGGTGGCCAGCGCCGCCGGCCTGACCCCGGCCACCGGGGCCGTGGTGCCGCGCCGCAACCGGCTGCAATGGGTGCTGGCGCCGCTGGCGTGGGTGCTGGTGGTGACGGCGCTGGCGCGGCCGCAGTTCCTGGAGGCGCCGATCCAGAAGGTGCAGCCGGCGCGCGACCTGCTGATCGCGCTGGACCTGTCGCAGTCGATGGACACGCGCGACTTCCGCGACCCGTCCGGCGCGCTGATCCCGCGCGTGCAGGCGGTGCGGCAGGTGGTGAGCGGCTTTGTCGCCAGGCGCCCGGGCGACCGCATCGGCCTGATCGTGTTTGGCGACGCGCCGTACCCGCTGGCACCGTTCACGCTGGATCACCCACTGGTGCAGACGCTGATCACCGGCCTGCTGCCGGGCATGGCCGGGCCGAGCACGGCGCTGGGCGATGCCATCGGGCTCGGCATCAAGATGTTCGAGCACAGCGAAGCGCCCGAGAAAGTGCTGATCGTGCTGACCGACGGCAACGACACCGCCAGCCGGATGCCGCCCGAGCGCGCGGGGGGGATCGCCAGGGAGCGCAAGGTGGTGGTGCATACCATCGGCATCGGCGATCCCAATGCTTCGGGCGAGGAGAAGGTCGATCTCGGCGTACTGCAGCGGCTGGCCGCGCAGACCGGCGGGCGCTACTTCTTCGGCGCCGACCAGGCCGGGCTGGAGACCATCTACGCGACGCTGGACCGGATCACGCCGCACAACCAGAAGACCTTGTCATGGCGGCCGCGGCGCGAGCTGTTCATGTGGCCGCTGGGGGCAGCGCTGGCGCTGGTGCTGGCGTACCAGTTGCTGATGTTCGGCTACTCGGCGTGGTTGTCGCGCCCGCGCCATTCGGCTGAAAGCGCCGACGACGAGATGGTGAATGCCGGCGGGGAGGGGCGCTGATGCAAGCCCTGCTCGACACGCTTGCGCACTTCCATTTCCTGCGCCCGTGGTGGCTGCTGGTACTGGTGCCGGCAGCCCTGCTGGTGTGGGCGGTGCAGCGCCGCGGCGACGTGCGGCGGCGCTGGCGCCAGACCATCGCGCCGCACCTGCTCGACGCGCTGATGATCAGCGAACGCCGCCGCGTGGCGCTGCGCCCGGTCCACCTGACCGCGCTGCTGCTGGCACTCGGCGCCATCGCGCTGGCGGGGCCGAGCTGTCGGCAGGAGCGCCCGCCGTTCCTGGACGACAAGGCGCCGCTGGCGATCGCCGTGGACTTGTCGCGCACCATGGACGCAGTGGACGTCACGCCCACGCGGCTGGAGCGCGCCAAGCTCAAGATCAAGGCGCTGCTGGCGCGCCGCGACGGCGGCCGCACGGCGATCTATGCCTATGCCGGCTCCACCCACCTGGTGCTGCCGCTGACGGACGACACCAACCTGCTGCAGACCTTTGTCGATGCGCTGCAGACCCGCATCATGCCGGTGCCGGGGCGCGACATGGCACAGGCGCTGCGCACCATCGACGCCGACCTGGCGCATGAGCCGGTGCCCGGCACCATCCTGTTCCTGACCGACGGCGTGGACCCCGCCGCCGCCAGGGCCTTCCGCACGCAGGCGGACAGCGGCCGCAGCCAGCCGGTGGTGCTGGCCATCGGCACGGAACCGGGCGGGCCGCTGCGCAATGCAGAGGGCGGCTATGTCGAACAGGACGGCGCGCGCGTGTTCGCGCGGCTGGACGTGGCGGCGTTCAAGCGCTTCGGCGACGACAGCGGCGCACCGCTCGCCACCTTCACGCCCGGCAGCGACGACGACGTGGCGTGGGTGCAGCGCCATGTGCAGTCGCACCTCGAACAGATGCAGGCTGGCGACCGCACGCGCTGGAAGGATGAAGGCTGGTGGCTGGTGCTGCCGGTCACGCTGCTGGCCATGCTGTGGTTCCGCAAGGGCTGGACCGTGCGCTGGAGCGCCGGCCTGCTGCTGGCGCTGGCGCTCGCCGCACCGCAGCCGGGCTTGCGCGCACAGCAGGCCGATGCCGCGCGGCCGTGGCGCTTTGCCGACCTGTGGCTGACGCATGACCAGCAAGGCCGCCGCGCCTTCGAGCAGGGCGACTTCGCGCGCGCCGCGACGCTGTTCGACGATGCGATGTGGCGCGGCGTCGCCCAGTATCGCGCCGGCCAGTACGCGCAGGCGGTGCAGAGCTTCGCGCTGGTCGATTCACCGCAGGCCGACTACAACCAGGGTAATGCGCTGGCGCGGCAGGGTCAGTACCAGCAAGCCGCCGCGCGCTACCGCCAGGCCCTCAGGCGCCAGCCGCAATGGCCGGCGGCCACAGCCAACCTGGCACTGATGGAAAAGCTGCTGGCGCAGCAGAAGCCGAAAGACAAGCCAGAGCCCGACGACCAGGAAGAGCCCCCCGACGTGCCGCCGGATGAAATCAAGTACGACGCCGCGAAGCCGCCGGAGCAGGGCGGCCAGTCCATGCATATCGGCCTGACGCAGGACGCCGAGATGTGGATGCGCGCGATCCAGAGCACGCCGACCGACCTGCTGCAGCGCAAGTTCGCGCTGCAGCGCGGGCAGGCCGCACCGCAGCAGGGGCAGCCATGAGCGGCCGCGCCGTGTGTCAGCGCGCGTGGCTGCGGCAGCTTGCGCCGCTGGTCTTGCTGATGGCGGCATTGCTGCTGCCCTTGCTGGCGCGTGCCGCCGAGCCCATCGTGCGCGTGGAAGTGGGCGCGAAGCAGCCGGTGCTGGTCGGCCAGCAGGTCAGCATCGATGTCACCATCCTGGCGCCCAACTTCTTCATGTCGGCGCCGGCCTTCCCGGTGCTCCAGGTGCCGGGCGCCGTCGTCACCATGCCTGACCAGCGCGCGCTGAACTCGATCGAAACCATCGATGGCGTTGCCTACGCCGGCATCCGCAAGACCTATGCCTTTACCGCCGAGCAGGACGGCGACTTCGAGCTGCCATCCGCGACCGTGCGCTTCACTTATGCAGGCGACGACGGCGCGCCGCGCGAGGGCAGCGTGACCTTCCCGCCCACGCGGATCAGCGCGGGAGCCGGCGGCGCGGTGAAGGCCGGCGCCGGAACCGGAGGGCCCTTGCTGCCGGTGGCCCGGCTCACCGTGACGCAGGCGCTGGACCACGCCTCCGACGAAGGCACCGTGCGGCTGCGCGCGGGCGATGCCCTGGTGCGCACCGTCACCACCTTTGCGCCGCAGACCCAGGCCATGATGATCCATCCACCGCACGCCGCGGCGCCGCGCGGGGTGCGGGTCTTCAGCGCCGATGCGCGGCTGTCCGATCACGCCCAGGACGCGCCCGGGCCGGGCGGCACGCGCGTGGATGCCATCACCTACGTGTTCGAGCGGACCGGTACCTACACGCTGCCGGCGGTGACAGTGGATTGGGTCGATCCGACCACACGCAAGCCGGCAAAGTCCGAAGCGCCCGCGATCAAGGTGGTAGTGGCTGCCGTGCGCGCGGGCAGCGCGCTGGCCCCGGGCGGTCCGTCTGCCGGCGCGCTTCCGGGCGAGGGCGGCTTGCCCTGGCGGACGTTGCTGTGGGGGGCAGTGGGGCTGGTGGCTGTGCTGGCAGCCGGGCTGTCGTGGTGGCGTATGCGGCCGGCGCTGGCCCGGCTGCGCCAGCGGCTGGCCGAGCGCAAGCGCGCCCGCGCCGAAGGTGCCGACGCGCAGCTGGAAGCAACGCTGCAAGCCTGCCAGGCAGGCAATGCCGCTGCCGCCAGCCAGGCGCTGGGGGCATGGACGCGCGCCGCCCATGGCACCACCCCCGCAGCGTGGGCAGAGTCGCTCGGCGATGCCGCCCTTGCCGATGCCGTGACCGGCCTGCAACGCCATCTCTACGGCGCGATGCCGGCCCAGGCCGCCTGGAATGGCACCCCGTTGGCCCACGCCCTGCGCCGCCATGCCGCCAGGGCACCGGTGCGCCGGCACCGGCAAGCCATACGCGCACTGCCTCCGCTCAATCCCTGACAACAAGTCCCCCGCAAGCGACGCCCCCTATGAAATGCTCCGTTGATCTGTTTGCAGGCAACCCGTTGATGGTGCTCTTCATCACCGTGGGCCTGGGTTACTTCATCGGCAAGGCACGCGTGGGCCCGATCCAGCTAGGGGGAGTCTGCGGCACGCTGATCGTCGCGCTGTTCATGGGGCAGACCGGTTGCCAGATGCACGGCGAGCTCAAGGACATGGCCTTCGCGTTGTTTATCTTCGCCATGGGCTACTCCGGCGGGCCGCAGTTCTTTGCCAACCTGAACCGGTCGAGCCTGCGCTATATGGTCCTGCCGGTGGTGGAAGCCATCGTCGTGCTCGCCATCGCCATCGGTGCGGCCGCCTACCTGGGCTTCGATCCCGGCACCGCCGCCGGCCTGGCCGCCGGTGCGGCGACGGAATCGGCCGTGGTCGGCACCGCCGCCGAAGCGCTGAAGCACCTGGGGCTGGACGCCGCCACCGTGAGCCGCTACGAGGCCAATATCGCCACGGCGTATACGCTGACCTACCTGGTCGGCCTGATCAGCATTGTGTTCTTCACCAGCCAGATCGCGCCGGCCTTGCTGGGCATCGATCTGCGCAAGGCCGCCAGGGAAGTCGCCGCGAAGATGGATGCCGCGTCCGAGGACGACGTCGCGACGCAACCCGCGCTGCCGCGCCTGATCGGGCGCGCCTATTCCGTGCACCAGGCCGCCGGCATGACGGTGAGCGAGCTGCAGCAACAGGTGGGTGGCCGGGCGTCCATCGTCACGGTGCTGCGTGATGGCACCAGCATCGAGCTTGGCGATGACGACAAGGTCCAGGCCAGCGATATCCTGGCCATGGTCGGGATCCGCAGCAACCTGCTGAAGGCGGCAGCCCTGATCGGGCCCGAAGTCCTGCTGCCCGAGGCCCACACGGATGCCATCCAGCTGGTCGAAAAGCAGGTCATCGTGAACAAGCCCAGGGTCAACGGCAAGACCATCGGCGAACTGGCCCGCCTGGCCGGCGCACGCCGCCTGCGTGAAGTCTGGATCCTGCAGGTGCGGCGCTCGGGGATGTCGCTGCCGATTACGCGTTCCACGCCGCTGCAGCATGGGGATGTGGTCACCATCGTCGGCCTGGAGCCGTCGCTGTCCGAAGCCATTGCCGGAATCGGCGTGGAAGCGAAGGCAACCGAGGTCACCGACCTGGTCTTCCTGTGCTTGGGCATCCTGGCAGGCCTGCTGGTGGGAACCCTGAGCCTGAGCCTTGGCGGGATGCATATTTCGCTTGGCAGCGGGGGCGGGGCGCTGCTCAGCGGCCTGGTGTTCGGATGGATCAATTCAAGAAGGCCGTCGCGCGGCACCTTCCCGAGGTCGGCCGTGCAGATCCTGAAGGACCTGGGCCTGGCGGTCTTTGTCGCATGCGTCGGCTTGTCCGCCGGGCCGGATGCGATCTCCCTGATCCGGGAGCACGGCGCGGTGCTGCCGCTGATCGGGCTGGCCGTGTCGCTGGGGCCGGCGTGCCTGTCCTTGTGGATCGGGCACAAGATCCTGAAGATCGAAGGCCCGCTGCTGGTTGGCGCGATTGCCGGGCAGCACGTGAGCACCCCGGCGATCAGCGCCATCCTGGCCGCCAGCCACAGCTCGGTGCCGTTGCTGGGCTACACCATTACCTATGCCATTGCCAACGTGCTGCTGCCGGTGCTGGGGCCGATCATTATTTCGCTGGCGTTCAAGTTCACTTAGCTGACATGTGCGCATGAAGGGCCGGTGCCGGCCTACGCATAATCGAGCGGCAGCGCCGTGGTGTACTTGATCTGCTCCATCGCAAAGCTGGAACTGACGTCTGCCAGCTCGGCGCCCTGGATCAGCTTCTTGTAGACGCGGTCGTAGGCGGCAATATCCGGCACCACCACGCGCAGCAGGTAGTCGGTATCGCCGGCCATGCGGTAGAACTCGGTCACTTCCGGGATCGATGCCACCAGCCCGTGGAACTGCGCCAGCCATTTCACGTTGTGCTGGCTGGTGCGGACCGAGACAAAGACCGTGACCCCGGCATTGAGCTTGTCGGCGTCGAGCAGTGCCACGCGTTTGCGGATCAGACCGGCGTCTTCCAGCCGCTGGATCCGGCGCCAGCATGGCGTCGAGGTCAGGCCGACGCGTTCGCCGATCTCTGCCACCGGCACGGTGGCGTCTTCCTGCAGGATGGCGAGAATCTGTTTGTCGTAGCGGTCCATGGCGCGTAGCGGTTCAGGTGAGGGTGGGCAGGCGCGCGCATGCGGCGCGGCTACGCGCGGAAAAAGCTAGGCGTCGGCGGTCGCCACCAGCAGGTTCACGCCGGTGGCAATGTGGTCGCGGTGCACGCCGTAGAGGTGCAGGGACACGGCGATCTCGTCGCTGGCATTGCCCAGCGCATGGATATGCTGCAGCCCGGCCGGCACGCTGAAGGTATCGCCGGCCATGCGCGTGACGGTGTTGGCATGGCGCGCCTGCCGGCTGGCGGGATCCCACCGGTAGTGCTGCTCGCTCAGCGTGCCGCGCAGCACGCGGTAGGCACACCAGGTGCGATGGCCGTGCACGGGGCTGGCCTGGCCCGGGCGCCAGACCAGCACCATCGCCGAGAAGCGCTCCAGCGGGTCGGCATGGACCAGGTGGCGGGCATAGGTATCCGGCTTGCCGAGCAGGGCGCCTGGCGGCAGTGTTGCAAGCAGCGTGTCGGTGTCCGGCAGGTGCATGGCGATGTGGCCGGCCACCATGCGCGCGCTGTGGGCGAAGGTGGCCTCGAGATTGAGCGCCAGCTGGTCGAGCGGCGCGGCTGGCGAGGGGAGATGCGGGAGAGTTGCCGGAGGGGCGGCAGTCAGGGGAGATCCGGTCGGCATGGCAGGCACCTTGGTCTTGTTCTGGGTACGTGTCCATGATATTTGCGGGCAGGAGCACAGGCGTGCAAACTGTCGTTCAAAATCGACAGGAATTGTAATTCTATTCCTCAGATCAGCATATACTTAGAATCAGATGCTCGAATCAGGTCGGGGCAGGTGGTTGGACAGCTCCCTCATGATCTTCAGTCCAGCTCGGCGAGCAACGCCTTGGCCTGCTGCAGGTCCGCGGTGTCGAAGCCTTCGGTGAACCGGCCGTAGCCCTCGGCCAGCATCTCGCGGGCGTCGACCTCCTTGCCGTGTTGCCGCCACAGCCGGCTCAGGGACATCACCGCGCGCAGCTCCAGCGACAGGGCGCCCTGGCGGCGCGCGATCGCAATCGCCTGCTGGAAGCAGGCCTCGGCCTCGTCCCGGCCGGTGCCCGCCGCGCCCGCGCAGCCTGGCTGCAGCAGCGTCAGTTCCCCCTTGAGCCGATACAGCTCCGCCTCGTACAGGCGCTCGTGGGTTCGGTCCGCCACGGCCAGCGCCTCGGCCAGCATCTGCAGCCCTGCCTCGGCCTGTCCCGCTTTCCCGTGGGCTTCGGCCAGCAGCGCCAGGAAATGTGTCTGCCAAATCGCTGCCCCGGTGGCCCGGTAGGCGCTCAGGCCCTGCTGCATCGTCTCGATGCCTTCCGCCGTGCGTCCCTGCGCGACCAGCGTCCAGCCCGAGAGGATGGTTCCGGAAGTCAGCCAGAACGGGAAGCCGTGCTCGGTCGAGAGGGCGAGAAGTGCTTCAACCAGTTCATGCATCGGCTGCGTCTCGCCGCGGTACAGGCGAAGCATGGCGGCGAAGGTCAGGGCATTGGCCGAGTCAGGAGGGTGGGACAAGGCCCGGGCCAGCGCGAGCATTTCCTGGCTGCGCGCGAGGGCCTGGTCCGGATAGCCGAGCAGCCACAGGTCCAGGGCCAGGCAGGCCAGCGCCAGCACACCGGGCTCCAGGAAGAAGGCAGGCGACTGGCACTTGCCCGAGTCATAGAGCACCAGGGCCTGTTCCAGCTGCGTGCGGGCAGCGCCCAGTTCGCCGAGAGCGAGCAAGCTGACGCCCACCGCCCGATAGGCTTGTACCAGCAACGCCGGGTCCTGCGCCTCCTGGGCCAGCGTCAGGAGTTGTTTGCCCAACTCGTGTGCGGTCGACAGCTCCCCGCGGACGATGAGCGACGTGCGCAGCCCCATCAAGGCGGGGAAGAGCTGATTCGCTTCCCCGAGTTGTCGACACAGTGCCAGCGCGCGGGTGTAAGTCGCCTCGACTTCCGGGGCAGCGAGTCCATGGGTGGACATCCAGGCCGGACCGAGCGTGATCTGCAGTGCAAGTTCCTGCCGTGCGCGTTCGGGACCATCAGGCAACGTCTTGAGCAAGGCGAGGGCCTTGGTCAGGTGGGCGACCGCTTCGGCATTGGCAGAGCGCTGCGCCGCCTGCCGCCCGGCGCAATGCAAGTATTCCACTGCCTTCGGCGCGTTGCCGCTGCGGCTGAAATGATGCGCCAGATCGCTGCAGTGTTCTTCGAGCCGGGCCTCAAACAGGGCCTCGATCGCCTGGGCGGTGCGCTCATGCAGCGCACGGCGCCGCTCGCTCAGCAGCGAGCCGTAGGTCACCTCCTGGGTCAGCGCATGCTTGAAGCTGTACTCCACCTCCGGAAACGCCGGCTGCTCGTAGATAAATTCCCCGGCTTGCAGCCGCGTCAGCAGGTTTTTGATTGTGTCCTCGGGCTGCTCGATGACGCGTGCGAGCAGGCTCCAGGGAAATACTTTGCCGACCACCGCCAGGGTCTGCAGCAGCGCTTTCTCGGCCGGCTGCAGGCGGTCGATGCGGGCGGCGAGCACCCCCTGCACGGTGGTCGGGATGTGCAGCATGGTCGGGACATGCTCGAGACGGTAATGACCGCGCTCGCCGCGCAGCACGTTCTCCTCGATCAGCGTCTGCACTACTTCCTCGATGAAGAAGGGGTTGCCTTCGGTCTGTTCCAGGATCAGGTGCTCGAGCGGTGCGAGTCCGGCGGAGTCGCCCAGCAAGGCCCGCAGCAGTTCCCGGGCGTCGGCTTCGTCCAGGGGATCCAGCCGCAGCTGGGTGTAGTAGCTCTTGCGGCCCCAGTCGTGCCGGTACTCGGGCCGGTAATTGACCAGCAGCAGGATGCGGGCGCTGGCCACGCTCTCGCCGAGAAAACCAAGGAAGGCCTCGGTCTCGCTGTCGAGCCACTGCAGATCCTCGACGATCAGCTCCAGCGGCTGGGCCAGGCTCTCGCGCACCAGCAGCCGCTTGATTGCCTCGAAAGTACGCTGCCGGCGGACCTGGGCGTCCATCTGCGCCAGCACCGAGTTCGGCTCGGCGGCACCAAGCAGGTGGAACAGATAGGGCAGGGTGTCTTCCAGCGCGCGATCCAGGGTCAGGACCTTGCCGGTCAGCTTCTCGCGCCGCCGGCGCTCATTGTCTTGCGCCGTGATCTCGCAGTAGTTCCGCAGCAGCTCGATCAGCGGCAGATACGGATAGGCCTTGCCGTGTGATACCGAGAAGGTTTCCAGCACCAGGCATTGGCGCGGCGCGAGCTGCTTGAACTCGAGGCATAGCCGCGACTTGCCGACCCCCGGCTCGCCGACCACGCCGACGATCTGGCCGTGTCCGGCTTGCGCCCGCGCGCGCGCTTCGCGCAGCTGCTCGAGCTCGCGAGCGCGGCCGACAAAGCGCGCCAGCCCGCGGCTGGCCGACACCTGCAGCCGGGTGCGCAGCGGGCCGAGGCCGAGGACTTCGAAGACCGCGAGCGGCTCGGGCAGCCCCCTGATCGCCGTCGCGCCGAGCGCCTTGAAGGCGAAATAGCCTTCGGTCAGGTTGTGGGTGTGTTCGCTCGCGACAATCGAGCCGGGCACCGCAATGCCCTCCATGCGCGAAGCAATGTGGATCGAATTGCCCACCGGGTCGTAGTCGGTGTGCAAATCCTCGGTGCGGATCGCGCGCACCACCACTTCGCCGGAGTTGACGCCGACGCGGATCTGCAGCGCGATCCCCTGGGCCAGACGCACCCCATCGGCGTAGCGGCGCATGGCCTCCTGCATGCGCAGCGCCGCCAGCAAGGCCCGCTGCGGATGGTCTTCGTTCGCGATCGGCGCGCCGAACAGCGCCAGGATGCCATCGCCCATCGACCTGGCCACATAACCTTCATAGTGATGCACGGCCTCCATCATCAGCGCCAGCACCGGGTCGATCAGGCGGCGCGCGTCTTCGGGATCGAGGTCATGGATTAGCGCGGTCGAGCCGGCCATGTCGGCGAACAGCGCGGTCACCGTCTTGCGCTCGCCGTCCGCCTCGCCGCGGGCTTCCATGTCCGCCTGCGCCGCCCGGATGCGCTCGGCCAGGTAGGAAGGTGTGTAGTCGACGGGGGCGCTGGGCGCAAGTGTGGTGATCGGGGGCGTCGCGCTTGACGGGGTCAGCGGCGCGCCGCATTCGCTGCAGAACTTGGCGCTCGCGCTAGCCTCTTGCCCGCAGGCCGGGCAGGCACGCACAAGCCTGGCGCCACATTCCTCGCAGAACTTGGCGCCTGCCGGATTCTCGAACCCGCAGCTTGCGCAGCGCATAGGGCTTGTCCCCTTTCCGGGACTTGCAAGACTCAACGATTGAATTTTATCAAACGATGCGGTCTCCTTTGGCCCGACGACTGAGCTGAAATCGTCGTCACGAAAAGCAAGTCGACCTGCCGGGAAAGATACTTGATGAATTGCCCCCGCGGTGGTGAGACGCAGCATCAACCCGGCCTGATTGCCTCGCCTACAATGATTCAGGCTGCACGATTTGCCCCGGACCCATGCATGGCTGCGCGGCAGCTCGGGCGACGGTGCCGCAAAGGAGCTTGATCGATGCGCTCGCCAGCGAGGGACGCCACGCGCCTGAGACGCCTTGCGACCTGGGTTGTTGCCGCCATCGTCGCGCTGATCGCTGTCGGCCGCGTCGCCGGCCTCATCGTTGACTGGCTGTGGTTTGCCTCGGTTGGCTACGCCGGGGTGTTCCGCACGATATTCGCCACCCAGGCGCTTCTGTTCCTTGCCGTATTCGCCGTTTCGGCAGGCGCGCTCTGGCTATCGGGCTGGCTGGCGCACCGCAGCGCGAGCCAGGCGCAGGCCTGGAGGCCGGAGGTCCTGGGCCAGCCGGTTGGCGAGATTGCGGCGCGCGTCCCCTGGCGCGCCGCCATTGCCGGCGTCGCCGTCCTGGTGGGGCTGCTCATGGCAGTCGGTGAACTGTCGAGCTGGGCCATTGCGCTGCGCTATTTCCATCAGGTGCCTTTCGGCAAGACCGATCCGATCTTCGCCAAGGACATCGGTTTCTACTTCTTCACGCTGCCGGCGTATCTTGCACTGAGGAACTGGCTGCTCCTGCTGCTGTGCTGCAGCGCAGTAGTTGCCGGCGTGGTCTACGGCTTGCGCGGCGACATCGCGCTGGTCCGGTCGCCGCGCGGGCTTTCGCCGGCGGCCGCTACCCATGGATCGGCATTGCTCGGCTTGTTCTTCGCGCTGCAGGCGTGGTCCTACTGGCTCGACCGCTTCATGCTGCTCTACGGCGACAACGGGGTCGTGGTCGGCGCGAGCTATACCGATGTCCATGTCGGGCTGCCGCTCCTGTGGCTGCAATTCGGCCTGGCTGCCGCGGCTGCCGCCGCTTCGTGGGCCAATATGCGCTGGCGGGACTACCGGGTGCCTGCGGCCGCGGCGCTGCTGGTGGTCGGTAGCGCAATCGTGCTCGGCACGATCTGGCCGGCACTGTTCCAGCGTTTCTATGTCAAGCCGAACGAGCTGCAACTCGAGACACCGTATCTCCAACACAATATTGCGCTGACGCGCGAGGCCTATGGCTTGACGCAGATCGAGGTAAAGCCGTTTCCGGTCGAACAGAACCTGAATCTCGCCGCGCTCCAGGCCAATCGGCCGACCATCGACAACATCCGCCTGTGGGACCTGCAGCCGCTGCGCGATACCTATGCGCAGCTGCAGGAGATCAGGACCTATTACAAGTTCCTCGCGACGGACATCGACCGCTACCAGCTCGGCGCAGGCTACCAGCAGGTCATGCTGTCGGCGCGGGAGCTTGAGCCGGCACTGATTCCGGCCAATGCCCAGACTTGGGTGAACCTGCATCTGTTGTTCACCCATGGCAATGGCGTGGTGATGTCGCCGGTCACCGAGAAATCCGCCGAAGGCCTGCCCTCGCTCTATCTGCATGACATTCCCCCGCTCTCCGACGGCGGCCCGGTCATCCAGGAGCCGCGCCTCTATTTCGGTGAAGGCGGCAAAGGCTATGTCATCGTCAAAGGCAGCGTGCCCGAGTTCGACTACCCCAAGGGCAAGGACAACGTCTATACGGCCTACCGCGGGCGCGACGGCATCGGAATCGGCGGCATCGCGCGCCGGACCCTGTTCGCCTGGCATCTCGGCGATCCCAATATCCTGCTGAGCGGCTACATCACGCAGGAAAGCCGCATCCTGCTCCATCGCAATATCCGGGACCGCGTGCGCACGATTGCGCCGTTCCTCAGCCTCGACCATGACCCCTATGTGGTCGTGAGCGACGGTCGCCTCTACTGGATCCAGGATGCCTACACCACCAGCCGCTGGTTCCCTTATTCGCAGCCCGGCACCGGTGGCGGCGCCAACTACATCCGCAACGCCGTCAAGGTCGTGATCGATGCGTACAACGGCACGGTCGACTTCTACACCAGCGACCCGGCCGATCCGATCGTGCAGGTGTACCAGCGCATCTTCCCGGGCATGTTCAGGCCGCTGGGCGCCATGTCGCAGGACCTGCAGCGGCATATCCGCTACCCTGAGGACCTGTTCCTGATCCAGGCGCGGATCTACCGCGCCTACCACATGGAAGCGGCAGAAGTCTTCTATAACCGCGAGGATCTGTGGGAGTTTCCTCGCCAGCTGACCGGCATGAGCACAGGGAACACGCCCGCCGCGCGGATGATGCCCTACTACATGATCCTGCGGCTGCCGGACGAACCGCGCGCCGAGTTCGTCCTGATGCTGCCGATGGTGCCGAGCCAGCGCGAGAACATGATCGCCTGGCTGGCTGCGCGCTCCGATCCCCCCAGCTACGGCAAGCTCGTCGCCTACACCTTCCCCAAGGAAAGGCTGGTCTACGGGCCGTTCCAGATCGAGGCGCGCATCCAGCAGAATACCGAGATCTCGCAGCAGATTTCGCTGTGGAACCAGATGGGCTCGCGCGTCATCCGCGGCCATCTGCAGGTCGTGCCGATCGAGAACTCCATCCTCTATGTCTCGCCGCTCTACCTGCGTGCGGAGTCCGGCCAGTTGCCCGAACTCAAGCGGGTGATCGCCGCCTATGGCGATCGCGTGGTCATGGAGGACACCCTGGGCGCAGCGCTTGCGGCCCTGTTCAAGGAATCCGCGCCGGCGGCGATTCCGGCGCAGGGCGCAGCGAACGCCCGCGCGCGCGAAGCACTCGCGCACTATGACCGCGCCGTCGAGCGTTTGAAGGCGGGGGACTGGAGCGGCTTTGGCGCGGAACTCGATGCCTTGCGGCCGCTGCTCGAGGCGCTCGGGGCAGGGGGTGCCGATGAGCGGAAGTGAGCGGCGTGCCGGGAGCCGCCGGCAGGAGCGCCATCCTATGTCGCCAGCTCCCTGATCTTCTCGACGACCTCCGGATTGGCAAGCGTGGATACGTCGCCAGGCTCCTGGTGGTTGGAGATCGCCGCCAGCACGCGGCGCATGATCTTGCCCGAGCGTGTCTTGGGCATGTCGGGAACAATCACGACCCGATGCGGACGCGCAATCGCGCCAATCTGGGATACCACCGCGGCCGAGACCTTGTTCGCGATCTTGGTGGAAGGCGACAGTCCCGGCTTGAGCGATACATAGAGATCAGGCACCTTGCCCTTGACCTCGTCGGCCACCGGCACCACCGCCGCCTCGGCGACGTCCGGCACCAGCAGTGCTGCGGATTCGATCTCCTTGGTGCCGAGGCGATGGCCGGAAACATTGATCACGTCGTCGATGCGGCCAAGGATGCGAAAGTAGCCGTCCGCCGCTTGCATTGCGCCATCGCCCGCCATATACGGCCAGTCGTGCCAGTCCTTGCTGTCGGGATTCTTGCAGTAGCGCGCATAGTACTGGCGCACGTAGCGGTCCGGATCCTTCCAGACGGTCTGGAATATGCCCGGCCAGGGATTGCGGATGCAGATGTTGCCCGCCTTGCCCGAGCCGGCCGGGACCTCATTGCCTTCCTCGTCAAAGATCACCGGATGAATGCCCGGGATCCCCGGGCCAGTGCTGCCGGGCTTCATCGGGTGGATGCCCGGCAGCGTGCTGCAGAGGAAGCCACCATTCTCGGTTTGCCACCAGGTGTCCACGATCACCGCCTCGCCCTTGCCGACTTCACGGTGGTACCACTTCCAGACTTCGGGCTCGATCGGCTCGCCCACCGTGGTCATGTGCTTGAAATGGCAGTCGTACTTCGCCGGCTCGTCGGGCCCGTTGCGCCGCAGCGCGCGGATTGCGGTGGGCGAGGTGTGGAAGATATTGACGCCAAGGCTTTCCGCAATACGCCAGGGCCGGCCGGCGTCGGGCCAGGTCGGCACGCCTTCATAGACGACAGACGAAGCGGCGAGCGCGAGCGGGCCATAGACGATGTAGGAATGCCCGGTGATCCAGCCAATATCGGCCATGCACCAGTAGACGTCCTCGGGGTGGATATCCTGGATGTACTTAGAGGTCCACGCCACATAGGACAGATAGCCGCCAGTGGAATGCTGGCAGCCCTTGGGCCGGCCCGTCGTGCCGCTCGTGTACATCAGGAACAGCGGCGCCTCCGCCGGCATCGGCTCGGGCTCGACACGCCTGCCGCGGAACCCGGCGAGCACGTCATTGAGAATGACATCGCGGCCCTTCACCAGTAGGGCGGCACTGGAATACTTGCCCGAGTAGCGCTGCCAGATCAGGACCTTCTCGACCTGCTGACCGGCGCTGGCGGCTTCTGCCACGGCGATGTCGGCCTTTTCCTTGTGATCGAGCAATTCACCGCCGCGGTGATAGGCGTCCATGGTGATCAGCAGCCGGCTCTCGGAGTCCGCGATGCGCTCGGCGCAGGCCTTGCCGCTGAAGCCGCTGAATACCTGCGAATGAATCACGCCGATGCGGGCGCAGGCGAGCATGGTGATGGGCAGTTCGGCCACCATCGGCATATGCAGCGTGACGCGGTCGCCGGCCTTCAGGCCGCAGAACTCGCGCAGCAGGGCGGCCAGCTCATTGACGCGAACAAAGAGTTCCTGGTAGGTGAGGTGATGCACCGCCTCATCCTCCGGCTCGGGCACGAAATGAATCGCGGTCTTGTTCCTGTATGCAGCGAGGTGGCGATCCACGCAATTGTGGCAGGCGTTGATCCTGCCGCCGACGAACCAGCGCCAGAAAGGCGGGTTGCTGGTATCCAGGGTCGTTTCCCAGTATTTGTACCAGTCCAGCAGGTCTGCGAACTCCTTGAAGCACTCGGGGAAACGTTCGAGGGAGAAGCGCTCGAAAATATGGGGATCGGTCAGATTGGCCTGCGCAATGAACTGGCCGGCCGGCGGGACATAGTCCTCCTCGGGCCAATGGACCGCGATTTCGGCCTCGGACACATCGGCCAATTCCTGCTGGGCAGCATGGCGTGGCGATTTGCCTTCAGACATGACGATCCCCCTTCACTTTCCATGGCATCCATCCAGGTATGGTCGGTGCCACTATCCTGCGATAGCTGCCTGAAACGACTAGTCCATATTAAGTCCGGGCACGGGGAGTTTCCAGGAATTCGCCCTGCCGCTGTCCGCCGAGCCCGGAGCTTGCCTGGCGGCCGCCATAAGCTAGATTCGTAGGAGGGCATTGGAGGAATGAGCAATGACCAACGATCTTCTCGTGGAACGCGTGGACGTGTGGGCGGCAACCATACCGGACCGTCCCGGCGGCCTCGCCGAGGTACTGGAGACCTTGCGCGATGCCGGTGCGGACCTGCAATTCGCGATTGCGCGCCGCACGCCGGAGGACCCCGGCAAGGGTGTCGTGTTCGTGACACCGCTGCAGAATGACAGGGAAATCCGTGCAGCTGCCCAGGTCGGCTTCAACGTCACGCACAGCCTGCATTCGGTGCGAATCATGGGCGGGGACCGGCCCGGCATCGTGGCGGAACTGACCCGAAAGCTGGCGGAAGGCGGAATCAACCTGCGCGGATTCTCTGCCTCCGTCATCGGGATGCAGTTTGTCGCGTACGTGTCGGTGGACTCGCTCGACGATGCGAACAAGGCAATGGCAATCCTGGGCAAGGGCTGAAGCGAGGTTCAGCCATCTCCTATCATGGAATCACGCCTTGCCTCTGAACGGGCAGGCAGATGGGGCCCGGCGCGAACCGGCTGATTCATGTTGATGGCGTCTCCGACGTTCCCCTCGCGGCCGGTTGCGCCGTGGCGGTCCGTCCGTTGGCGAGACTTGGCGACTTGCGCCGAAGTTGCGCATCGCTGGCATGCAAATTGGGAGAATTCCATGGGCAACAACCAGCAACAAGCTGTCTTGGCGCTGAACCAGCTGATCGAGGCTGGCAAGGACAGCGAACTGGCCTGCATGAGCGGAGCCAGCGAAGTGCGCGATGCAGCGCTGCGCGACATTCTGACCAGCACCGCGGAATCGTACCGGGCGTCGGTAAAGGAATTGCAGTCGATGGTCAGCGCCATGGGCGGCGCGCCAGCTGACCGGGGCAGCATGAATGGCATGCTGTACCGCCGCTGGATGGCATTCCGCCACATGCTGTCGCCGAACAATGACGACGCCGTGCTGGGCATGTGCGAGCACGAGGAAGATGCCGCCAGGCGCGAGTATCAGTCCGTCATGATGAAGCCGCTGCCGCCAGAGGCCAGCGCGGCGCTGCAGCGCCAGTATGAGGCGCTGACGCAGCATCATGGGCGCATTCATGCCATGCGCGGGATGCAGATTCACTGAGGGCCCGGCTTGCGCGCGATGGGAGAAAGCCATGGCAACCTACGAGTTCAAGGACAAGGATCTCCAGTTCCTTGCCCAGGGCGCCGACTCCTGTTTCCCGTCCCCTGACGCTGCCTTCGTTGAGTGCGCGGACAGCCATCCGGCGTTCCTGGTGACATGGCCGGAGAGCGGACCGACGACGATGCATCTCAAGGTGCAGATTCGGGCAAGCCAGTACGCCAGTTACCTGACGGATCCGTTCAGGGGACGCGAGGTCCTGCGCAAGGCGGTGGAAGACCGCCTTGCGCTGATCCACACGGTGAAAAGCGGGCTCCTGGTCGCACCCGACATCTAGTGCTTTTGTACCGGCTTGTGCGCCCGCGGCGGCAGTCCTGAAAACACCGCCGCTACGAGCGGATGCCGAACAAGCCGTGCCAGAACGAATCGAAGGCGCCGGCATGACGCCTGGGCCGCGTTTCCTCGTCGGGGTTTGACGCTGCCGCCCCGTCGGGCGCCTGGGCGGCCTCGGTGTCCGGCGCGTGCGCGGCCCGCGCACTTGCCCGCCGCGACTCCTGCAGCGCCCATATACTGTCCGCGATGCGTGACGCCAGTTCCGCCTCGCAGTCGCGGCCGAGCAGCACGCCGAAGATGACGTCGCGGTTGTGGCCGTCGTCGGCAAAGCGCATCGCGATACCGAGCATTTTCTCGTAATGTTCCTGCGCGATGCGCTGGCTCTCGCGTTGCGCCTCGCGCTCCTGCTCTTCCTGAGCCTCGCGCTCGGCCTGCCAGCGCTGCATTTCCCGCTCGAATACCTCGTCGTAGATCTGGCGCTGCCCGGCATCGGAGAGAATGGTGTAGGCGTCGCGAATTTCCTGGAATGCCGCATGCGCCTCAGTTTCGCGGCCAAGGTTGCGGTCGGGGTGCCACTTCATCGCGGCGCGGCGGTAGGCGCGCTTGATCTCGTCCAGGGTGGCGTCCGGTGCCACGCCGAGGGTTGTGTAGAGGGTGGTCATGGGCCGATTGGGCGTCGTTCTTCCGGGCGGGCATTCATCCTAGCACGGGGTGACCCGCAGCCATGGCATGGGAGAGCGGCCCCGGTTCAAGGGCACGCAAGCGCCGCGGCAGCGTACAGTAGCAGCGCCAGCAGCACCACCGCGGTGAATCCGACGTGGATCGCGACCAGCGTGGCAAGGACCGCCGCCACCACCGAGGCGCAGGCGTTGATGCCCCATGCCCAGGGCACCAGCGTTTCGTCGCGCGCCGCGACCCGGGCCAGGCCGAGCGGGAACGGCATTCCCATCAGGAACGCCAGCGGCGCGATCAGCAGCACGGAGACACCTATCCTGGCCGGGTCCGGCAACCCGATCAACAGCCTGAAGACCGTCGGCAGCGCCGCCAGGTAGACCAGCGCGGCCACGCAGATGCCGCTGACGGCCAGCGCCGCCTGCCGCCTGCCGCGGTCATTGCCAGCGCGCGCGGGCATGCGCTGGGCGTATCGGCTACCCAGTCCCGCAAAGCAGAGAAAGGCGCACAGCACCACCGCGACCGCATAGAGCGGGTGGCTCAGGAACAGGATGAATTTCTGGATAAAGGCGATCTCCACGAACATGAAGCCGAGGCCGACCGCCAGGAAGTAGAAGCCGGCCCGCCATTCGGGCAAGCGCCGCATGGCTGCGCCATTGCCGCCCGGCCCCGCGGCGGGCTGCGGCCGGGGGCGCCGCCGCAGGATCCAGAGCGGGACCACGATCAGCAGCAATGCCAGGGCGGTGGCCTGCAGCAGCGTGGCCACCAGCACCGGATAGCCCCATTCCAGCAAGGGCAGTCCACCCTGCGCCTTGAGCGACAGCAGTTCAGGCAGCGTGCGCCATTTGAAGAAGTGGAAGAAATACGGCCTGTCGTCGGTGGCGGGCCGCACATCGAACTTGTAGCGGGACAGGAACCGGTCGCGTTCCGGGCCGAGCAGGGCCTGCGCGGCGTCGAAGAAGTAGGGCTGGTCCAGCACGTTGTAGCGATTCGCCTGGCCGGGCTGGATGCCGGGATAGTATTCGACGTCGAAGGAACGGGCGCGGCAGAAGTCGGCGAGGGCGGCAAGCTCCGCGGCACTGAATTCCCCGTTCTTGACCACCAGCGTGGCCGTCTTCCAGCCACGGACCAGCGCCAGCCGCCGGGACGGCTCGGGCACGCCCGCGCCTTCCATGGCGGCCACGGCGGTGGTGAGCAGTTTGGGTATGTCGCGCGGCGGCAGCGTGACCCAGCGCGTGATCGCGAGCAGGCCGCCGGGCCGAAGATGGCGCAGGTAGCCCTGGAAGGCCTCCACGGTATAGAGATAGCTCTCGGAGAGCGCGTACAGTCCGGCCGATGAGGTGCTGAATGAATCGAGCAGGGCCACCTGGATGAGGTCGTAGCGTGCCGTGCTGGCCGCCAGGAAGCCGCGCGCCTCGCCGGCAAAGACACGCACGCCGGCGGCACTGTACGGCTTGCCGGAAAACGCAGCGAAGCGGCCCTGCACCAGGTCGATCACCTGCGGATTCAGTTCCACGGCATCGACCGCGCTGGCCTGGTGGTAGACCGCCTGCAACACGTCCGCACCCGCACCGCTGCCCAGCACCAGCACCTTCGGATTGCGCAGCAAGTGGTAAGGCACGGCAGAGGTGAGGTCGCCCAGGTAGGCAAGCGGTTCGCGCCGGCCGTCATGGCGGTTGAGCGCACTGAGCCCGTCGCCATCGGTAAATACGGCCAGTTGTGCTGGCGGCTCCTGGCTGGCATTGAGGCTCAGCCCGGGCGCATGCCGCAACGGGATCGAAGGGCTCTCGACCACCGTGACCAGGCCGAGCGGACTCGAGCGCTGCGCCACCACGCGCGCGTTGCCGATGCGCAGGGCCTGGCTCAGCTCCTTGTACTCGGACGGCCGCAGCGCAATCCAGTCACCTGGCACGCCGGCCGGAACGATTGCCGCCAACAGCAGCAGCGCCGGCAGCCAGGGCCGGTGCCAGCGGCATTCCACGCATGCCAGCGCTGCCGCCACCATGCCTGCCATGCCGACCAGCCGCAGCGCATCGACCGGATGCAGCACGAACAGCGCCACGATGATGCCCAGGCAGCCCAGCCCGGCGCCAAGGATGTCGAAGCTGTAGATGCGGGGAACCTGCCCGGTGAAGCGGGAAAAGCTCAGGCAGATACTGGTGGCGGCGCAAAGGAACGGCACGAACAGCAGCAGGTAGATCAGCAACAGGCGCAGCGGCTGCGATGGCTCCCACAGGATCTCCAGGGGGTTGAACGCCACGTGCTGGGCCAGGGCGAAGCAACCCATCGCGCTGACGCCGAACAGCAGGGCCCCGCCCACGAACACTGGCACGAAATGGCGGACCAGCGTTCGCTGCGCCAGCGCCACCAGCGCACCGGCCGCGCCATAGCCCAGCAGTGCCACGCTGATCATCATGTAGGCGAAGTGATGCCACTGGATGATGGAAAGCAGCCGCATCAGCAGGATCTCGTAGCCCAGCGCGGCGGCGGAGAGCAAGGCCAGGGCGAACAGCGGGGGGCGTGGCATGGCGTCAGCTGGCCGGGCTGATGTGCCGCGCTTCAGTGCTTGCCAACCAGCGGCACGAACCTGACCGGCAGGATCTGCCTGGTGGAAACGGTGCCGTCCGCGGCCTTTTCGACCAGCAGCAGGTACTGCGTCAGGAACTGGGCGCCCACCGGGATCACCATGCGTCCGCCTGGCTTCAGTTGCCGGATCAGCGGCGGCGGCACGTGGCTGGCCGCCGCGGTGACGACGATGGCGTCATAGGGCGCGTGCTCGTCCCAGCCGTAGTAGCCGTCGCCCACCTTGCACGCCACCTGCCGGTAGGCCAGCCGCTTCAGGCGGTCGCATGCCTGCCGTCCCAGCGGCTCGATGATCTCGATGGTATAGACCGCGCGCGCCAGCCCGGTCAGCACCGCGGCCTGGTAGCCGGAGCCGGTGCCGATCTCCAGCACGGTGTCGCCAGGCTTGACCATCATCAGGTCGGTCATCAGGGCGACGATATACGGCTGCGAAATGGTCTGGCCATGGCCAATCGGCAGCGGCCGGTTCTCGTAGGCGTGCGGCTTCTGCGCGTCCGGCACAAACTCGTGGCGAGGCACTTGGCCCATCACGGCCATGACGCGCGGGTCGATGGCATGCCTGCCGCTCTGGGCGGCGGCCCCTGCCGCGACCGCGGCGATCTCGCTGACCATGTCGGCGCGCTGCGGGGCAAGGGCGTCGTCGGCGGCGGTGATCGAGCAGGGCAAGGCCAGCGCGATGGCGGCAACCAGGATTGGGA
>NZ_JBYSZI010000075.1:0-26128 GCF_058787075.1 Cupriavidus sp. FW305-46 | reverse complement strand
GGGCGGGGTGCTGTGGGGGCTGTACCAGCAGAACATCACCGCGGCGATCGGTGCGCAGGTGAATGTGCTGATCTTTATCGTCATCATCATCGGCGGGCTGGGATCGACCACGGGCTGCTTTGTCGGTGCGCTGCTGGTGGGGCTGATGGCCAACTACACCGGTTTCCTGTTCCCCAAGGTGGCTCTGTTCTCCAACATCCTGCTGATGATGCTGGTGCTGCTGTGGCGCCCACAGGGGCTGTTCCCGGTGGCGCGGCGCTGAGGGCAACGACCATGATCCGACTTCTCTCCGGCGACCTGCCGCGCAGCCGCGTGCTGACCGTGATCCTGCTGGTGATCCTGGTGGCCCTGGCGTGCGCGCCCTTTGCCTTCCCCGGCGCGCGCGCGCTCAACATGGCGGCCAAGATCTGCATCTTCGTGGTGCTGGTGGCCAGCTATGACCTGCTGCTGGGCTATACCGGCATCGTTTCCTTTGCTCACACCATGTTCTTCGGCATCGGCGGCTATGGCGTGGCCATCGCCATGTCGCGCATGGAGCCGGGCTGGGGCGCGCTGCTGGCCGGCACCGTGGGTGCGCTCGCGGTGTCAGCGCTGCTGGCGTTCCTGATCGGGTTGTTCTCGCTGCGGGTGCGCGCGATCTTCTTTGCCATGATCACGCTGGCAGTGGCGACCGCCTTTGCCACGCTGGTGTCGCAGCTGTCGGAATGGACCGGCGGCGAAGACGGGCTGACTTTCAAGGTGCCGGAGGTGCTGCGCCCCGGCTTTACGCTGGGCGACACTGAATGGCTGGGCGTGCCGCTGAGCGGCAAGCTGCTGAGCTACTACCTGGTGTTCGCCGGCGCGGTGGTGCTGTTCCTGGTGCTGCTGCGCATCGTCAACTCGCCCTTTGGCCGGGTGCTGCAGGCGATCCGCGAGAACGACTTCCGCGCCGAGGCGATCGGCTACCGCACCGTGGTGTACCGCACCGTGTCGACGGTGCTGTCGGCGATGTTCGCCACGCTGGCGGGCGTGCTGATGGCGATCTGGCTGCGCTACAACGGGCCCGATACCTCGCTGTCGTTCGAGATCATGGTCGACATCCTGCTGATCGTGGTGATCGGCGGCATGGGCACGCTCTATGGCGCGGTGATCGGCACGGTGCTGTTCCTGGTGGCGCAAACCTACCTGCAGGACGTGATGAAACTGGCCAGCGACGCCACCGCCGCGCTGCCGCTGCTGTCGTCGCTGCTGCATCCGGACCGGTGGCTGCTGTGGCTGGGTTTGCTGTTTATCCTGAGCGTCTATTATTTCCCGCAGGGCGTGGTGGGGCGGCTGCGCGGCACCGGGCCCGTGCAGGACGTGGCAAGCTGAGCGGAGGCTAGCGCATGTACGTCATCGACTGGCTGCACAAGAATGCGCAGCATTTCCCCGACAAGGTCGCGCTGGTGGACGTGGAGACCGGCCGCCAGGTGACCTATCGCCATTTCGACGAACGCGCCAGCCGCTTCGCGGAATACCTGCGTGACCACCTGCAACTGGCGCCGGGCACGCGCGTGGCGGTGCTGGCGCACAACAGCTCGGACTATTTCGAGATGCTGTATGGCTGCGCCAAGGCCGGCATGGTGATGGTGTGCCTGAACTGGCGCCTGCCGGCGGCGGAGCTGCTGCCGATCCTGCAGGACTGCACGCCCGAGGTGCTGGTGGCCGGCGACGGCTTCCTCGCCGTGGCCGCGGATCTGGCGCGCGCCATGCCGCTGCGCGCGGTGCTGCACCTGGCCGACGATGAGGCCGCCGACGTTCCCGGCGGCTGGACCGAGTACGAGGCGGTGCTCGACGCCGCCTCCGGCCGCATCATCGAGATGCCGTGCCGCGATGAGTCCGAGGTCTGGCACCTGCTCTATACCTCCGGCACCACCGGCAGGCCCAAGGGCGTGATCCAGACCTATGGCATGGTCTTCTTCAATGCCGTCAACGCGATGCTGGCAAACAAGATCACGCGCGACGACGTGTTCCTCAGCGTGCTGCCGTTCTTCCACACCGGCGGCCTCAACCTGTATGCCAACCCGGTGCTGCACGCGGGCGGTACGGTGCACATCATGCGGCAGTTCGAGCCGCAGGTGGTGCTGGGCAAGCTCGACCGCGCCAGCGGCGAGGGCATCACCATGTTCTTCGCGGTGCCGGCGGTCTACCTGTTCCTGAGCCAGCACCCGCGCTTCGCGCAGGCAGACTTCGCCGGCGTGCGCAATATGTCGGCGGGGGGCTCGCCGGTGCCCAGGCCGCTGCTGGAGGCCTACCTGGCCAAGGGCGTGACCATCTGCTTCGGCTTCGGCATGACCGAGACCGGTCCCACGGTCTTTGTCTGCGACGAAGGCACCGCGCGCCGCAAGATCGGCACCATCGGCAAGCCAGTGGGGTCGATGCTGACGCGCATCGTCGATGCGGCTGGAGTGGACGTGGGCCCGGGCGAGCGTGGCGAACTGCTGATCAAGGGCCCCGGCGTGACGCCAGGCTACTGGAACCTGCCCGAGGCCACCGCGGCCGCGATCCGCGGCGGCTGGCTGCATTCCGGCGATATCGCCTATCGTGACGAGGACGGCGACTACTACATCGTCGACCGGGCCAAGGACATGTTTATCTCGGGCGGCGAGAACGTCTATCCGGCCGAAGTCGAGAACGTGCTGTTCCAGCTGCCGGGCGTGGCCGAGGCCGCCGTGATCGGCACGCCGGATGCGCGCTGGGGCGAGGTCGGCATGGCGCTGGTGGTGCTGCGCCCGGGCGCTGTGCTGGAGGCCGATGCCGTGATCGCCCACTGCAAGGCGCAGCTGGCCGGCTACAAGGTGCCGCGCCATGTGCGCTTTCTCGACGCGCTGCCGCGCACGCCGTCAGGCAAGGTGGAAAAGCACAAGCTGCGCGCACAGTTCTCTGGCTGAGGCGCATGGCCGCGCCAGCGGTTGCCGTGTTTCCGATTTCCGCAGTTCGCAGTCTCCGCAGTCCTCGATCTGAAGACAACTCGACAGCCCCGGCCATCCGGGTGCGACAGGAGGAGGTTGACATGCATTCCACGCAGATCCCGCCGCAGCAGAAACGCCGCCTCAGGCTCACGGTGCTGGCGGCCGCCGCATCGATGCTGGCCGCCGCCTGCGGCTCGGGCGATGACAACAACAACGGCAACGGCAGCAACCCCAATACCAAGCCGGCGAATATCGGCACGGTCACGATCAACAGCTACAACGGCACCACCGACGACCTGCTCACTGCCGGCCTGGGCAAGGACGGCCTCGCCAGCGCCACCGCGCCACTGCCGGCCAATCCCACCGCGCCGACCGCGGCGGAGTTGCGGCGCTATGCGATCCATACCAACTATCGTGCCCTCGTCGACACCACCGCCAGCGGCGGCTACGGCTCGCTCTACGGCCCCAATGTCGACGCTCAGGGCAATGCCACCGGCTCCGAAGGCAAAGTGGCCGGCGTGGAGTACCTGGCCTTTTCGGACGATGGCTCGGGCCAGCAGAACGTGACCATGCTGGTGCAGATCCCTGCGTCGTTCAACACTTCGAAGCCATGCGTGATCACCGCCACCTCGTCCGGCTCGCGCGGCGTCTATGGCGCCATCGCCACCGGCGAGTGGGGCCTGAAGCGCGGCTGCGCGGTGGCCTATACCGACAAGGGCACCGGCGCCGCGCCGCATGACCTGGATACCGACACCGTGCCGCTGATCGACGGCACCCGCGCCACGCGCGCTGCGGCCGGCAAGAACGCGCAGTTCGCCGCGCCGGCGGGGGCCACCTCGCTGGCGGACTTCACCGCTGCCAACCCGCACCGGCTGGCATTCAAGCACGCGCATTCGCAGCGCAACCCGGAGAAGGACTGGGGCAAGTTCACGCTGCAGGCGGCGGAATTTGCGATCTGGGCGATCAATGACCGCTTCGGCGCCGTATCCGCCAACGGCACCCGCCAGCGCACCCTGGACAAGGACAGGATCGTGGTGATCGCCTCCAGCGTATCGAACGGCGGCGGTGCCGCGGTGGCGGCGGCCGAGCAGGATGCCGGCGGGCTGATCGACGGCGTTGCGGTGGGCGAGCCCAACCTGAACATGCCGCCCGATACCGGCGTCGTGGTGCAACGCGGCGCGACGCCGGTGGCGGCTTCGGGCCGCACGCTGTACGACTACAGCACCACGGCCAACCTGCTGCAGCACTGCGCCGCGCGGGCCACCGCGCTGGCCCAGGCGCCGCTCTACACCAACCCGGCCACGGCGACCTTCTTTGCCAACCGCTGCCAGACGCTGGCGGAAAAGGGCCTGGTCAGCGGTGCGAACACGGACGAGCAAAGCGCCAGCGCCCTGCAGGCGCTGCGTGCCGCCGGCTGGGAAGCGGAAACGGACGATCTGCACCCGTCGCTGGCCGTGCTTGACGTGGCCGCCGCGATCTCGGTCAACTATGCCAACGCCTATGCGCAGGCCAGCGTCACCGACCGGCTGTGCGGCTACAGCTTTGCCAGCACGCTGACCGACCTGAAGCCCGCGGCAATCGCACCCGCGGCGCTGGCGTCGATGTTCGCCACCGGCAACGGCGTGCCGCCGCAGCCGCCGGTCCAGCTGATCAATGACCTCGATCCGCAGCATGGCCCGTACCTGAACCTGGCGTCCGTTTCACCGTCGACGTTGCGGGCAGACCTGAACTACGACGGCGCCAACTGCCTGCGCAGCCTGCTGTCCGGCTTCGACGCCGCGGCGCGTGCGTTGCAGGCCGGCCAGGCGCTGACGCTGCGCAACGGCAACCTGCGCGGCAAGCCTGCGGTGATCGTGCACGGGCGCAGCGACGGGCTGCTGCCGGTGAACCATACCTCGCGCCCGTATCTCGGGCTGAACCGGCAGCAGGAGGGCGTGACCAGCAAGCTGTCGTACGTGGAGGTCGAGAACGCCCAGCACCTCGATGCCTTCATCGGGCTGGTGCCGGGCTACAGCAACCGCTATGTGCCGCTGCACGTCTACCTGAACCGGGCCCTGGACGCGGTCTACGACAACCTCACCGCGGGCAAGGCGCTGCCGCCATCGCAGGTGGTGCGCACCACGCCGCGCGGGGGCACCCTCAACACGCCGGCGCCGACGCTGCTGCCGTCCAACGTGCCGCCGTTTGCCGCATCGCCTGCTGCCGGCAACGCGATTACCGTCAACGCTAATACCGTACAGGTGCCTGACTGATGAACGATGCCCTGCCGCGCGTGCTGTCGCAGCGCGACTTTGACCGCTTCGCCGCCTTGTCGCACGACGACAACCCGATCCACTGCGATCCGTGCTTTGCCCGTGGCACGCATTTCGGTGCCACCGTGGCGCACGGCATGTTCCTGTTCTCGCTGCTGTGCGGCCACACCTGGCGGCAGCTGCCCGGGCCGGCGTTGCCGGTCGGGCAGACGCTGATGTTCCCGACACCGGCCTTCGTTGGCGATACGGTGCGGATCGCGCTGGCGCCGCAGCACGCGCCCGCCGGACTGGCGGGCTACGGCACCACCGTTGGCAGCGCGGGCGGGCCGGGCGATGCGCAGCGCGTCACGGCCGTGGGCGAGTCGCTCTGGCTGCCGGGTGCCGGGCTGGAGGGACTGGCCCGGCTACCCGGCGACACGGCACCGGCGCCAGAGGCGGGCGACGCCTCACTGTACGGCCTGCGCCCCGGTCACGAAGCCCGTGCAACACGCGCCTTCACCCAGGCGGACCTGGACGAATACATCAACCTGACCGGCGACGCCAACCCCTACCACGCCGATCCGGCCTTTGCCCGCGCGCGCGGCTTTGGCGGGCCGGTGGTGCCGCTGCCGCTGCTGGCCGGCATGTTCTCGGACCTGCTCGGCACGCAACTGCCCGGACGGGGCACGGGGTGGATGAAGCAGTCGTTGCGCCTCGCTTCAGCCGCGCGGCTGGATGAGCCGCTGACGGCATGCGTGCGCATCGTGCGGGTGCGCGCGGGCAAGGACCTGGTCAACCTGGCCAGCGTCGTCACGGGCGCGGACGGGCGCATGGTGGTGCAGGGCGAATCACTGGTGCTGGTGCGCAACCTGGCGGACAAGGGAGCCTGCCGTGCCGCCTAGCCACGTATCGCTTGCGGCACTTGAGAGCGTCGGAGCCTGGGGTATCGGCATGGCGTGCTGAACGGGGTCATTGCGTACCGGCGCGGCCTTGAAATGTCGCGACAAAGCCTTATCTTTCGGAAAGACATCCAGTGTCCGGCAGGGCATACGGGCGCTCCGGCAGCGAAGACCGGCGCCGACGCCCCCGCATCAGGACACGACCTTATCCGAGAGAGGGAATCCTTATGCGTCTTGACAAGCTGACCACCCGGTTCCAGGAAGCGCTGGCTGATGCGCAAAGCCTGGCACTGGGCAACGACAACCAATACATCGAACCGCAGCACCTGCTGCGCGCGCTGCTGTCGCAGGACGACGGCGCCGCCAAGGCGCTGCTGGCGCGCGCCGGCGTCAACGTGCAGGGCCTGCAGACGGCGCTCGATGCCGCCATCAAGCGCCTGCCGCAAGTGCAGGGCACCAGCGAGGTCCAGATCGGCCGCGACCTGGTGAACCTGCTCAACGCCACCGAGAAGGAAGCCATCAAGCGCGGCGACCAGTTCATCGCCAGCGAGCTGTTCCTGCTGGCCGTCGCCGACGACAAGGGCGACGCCGGCCGCATCGCGCGTGAAAACGGCCTGAACCGCAAGTCGCTCGAGTCGGCGATCCAGGCCGTGCGCGGCGGCGATTCGGTCAACAGCGCCGAGGCCGAGGGCCAGCGCGAGGCCCTCAAGAAGTACACCATCGACCTGACCGAGCGCGCCCGCATCGGCAAGCTCGATCCCGTGATCGGCCGCGACGACGAGATCCGCCGCGCGATCCAGATCCTGCAGCGCCGCACCAAGAACAACCCGGTGCTGATCGGCGAGCCGGGCGTGGGCAAGACCGCCATCGTCGAGGGGCTGGCGCAGCGCATCGTCAACGGCGAAGTGCCCGAGAGCCTGAAGAACAAGCGCGTGCTGGTGCTGGACATGGCCGGCCTGCTGGCCGGCGCCAAGTACCGCGGCGAGTTCGAGGAACGCCTGAAGGCGGTGCTGAACGACGTCGCCAAGGACGAGGGCCAGACCATCGTCTTCATCGACGAGATCCACACCATGGTCGGGGCCGGCAAGGCCGAGGGCGCGATCGACGCGGGCAACATGCTCAAGCCGGCGCTCGCGCGCGGCGAGCTGCATTGCATCGGCGCGACCACGCTGGACGAGTACCGCAAGTACATCGAGAAGGACGCCGCGCTGGAGCGCCGCTTCCAGAAGGTGCTGGTCGATGAGCCGAGCGTTGAAGCCACCATTGCCATCCTGCGCGGGCTGCAGGAAAAGTATGAGCTGCACCACGGCGTGGAAATCACCGACCCGGCCATCGTCGCCGCGGCGGAGCTGTCGCATCGCTATATCACCGACCGCTTCCTGCCCGACAAGGCGATCGACCTGATCGACGAGGCGGCCGCCCGCATCAAGATGGAAATCGATTCCAAGCCGGAGTCGATGGACAAGCTCGAGCGCCGCACCATCCAGCTGAAGATCGAGCGCGAGGCGGTCAAGAAAGAGACCGATGAGGCGTCGATGAAGCGCCTGGAGCTGATCGAGCAGGAAATCGCGCGCCTGGAGAAGGAGTACGCCGACCTGGACGAGATCTGGAAGGCCGAGAAGGGCGCCGCGCAGGGCACGGCCGCGCTCAAGGAAGAGATCGAGAAGGTCAAGCTGGAGATCGCCAAGCTGCAGCGCGAAGGCAAGCTGGACAAGGTGGCCGAGCTGCAATACGGCAAGCTGCCGGGCCTGGAAGGCAAGCTCAAGGCCGCCACCGACGCCGAGGCCAGCGAGCAGAAGCAGCCCAACAAGCTGCTGCGCACGCAGGTGGGCGCCGAGGAAATCGCCGAAGTGGTGAGCCGTGCCACCGGCATCCCGGTATCGAAGATGATGCAGGGCGAGCGCGAGAAGCTGCTGAAGATGGAAGACCGGCTGCATGGGCGCGTGGTCGGCCAGGACGAAGCCGTGCGGCTGGTGTCCGATGCCATCCGCCGTTCGCGTGCCGGGCTTGCGGACGAGAACCGGCCTTATGGCTCGTTCCTGTTCCTGGGCCCTACCGGCGTCGGCAAGACCGAGCTGTGCAAGGCCCTGGCCGAGTTCATGTTCGATTCGGAAGAGCACCTGATCCGCATCGACATGAGCGAATTCATGGAGAAGCACAGCGTCAGCCGCCTGATCGGCGCGCCGCCGGGATACGTGGGCTACGAGGAAGGCGGCTACCTGACCGAGGCCGTGCGCCGCAAGCCGTACAGCGTGGTGCTGCTGGATGAAGTCGAGAAGGCCCACCCGGACGTCTTCAACGTGCTGCTGCAAGTGCTGGACGACGGCCGCCTGACCGATGGCCAGGGCCGCACCGTGGACTTCAAGAACACGGTGATCGTGATGACGTCCAACCTGGGTTCGCAGATCATCCAGTCGATGACCGGCGAGCCGCAGGAAGCGATCAAGGGTGCGGTCTGGCAGGAAGTGCGCACGCATTTCCGGCCGGAGTTCCTGAACCGGATCGATGAAGTGGTGGTGTTCCACGCGCTCGACCAGAAGCATATCGAGTCGATCGCGCGCATCCAGCTGCAACGCCTGCAAGGCCGCCTGGCCCGCATGGACATGACGCTGGAGGTGAGCGAGACGGCGCTGGAGAAGATCGCCAGCGCAGGCTACGACCCGGTGTTTGGCGCGCGTCCGCTCAAGCGGGCGATCCAGCAGCAGATCGAGAACCCGGTGGCGCGGGCGATCCTGGAAGGCAAGTTCGCCGCCAAGGATGTGGTGCCGGTGGATTATGTCGACGGGGAGTTCACGTTCGGGCGGAAGCTGGACTAAGGCTGCCCATGGCTCGATCGACTGCCGGAGCACACAGGCGGTCGATCATGGTCAGGCCCCTGCGATACAGCGCAGGGGCTTTTTTTCGTCTTGCCATCGCGCGTTGCGTGTAAGGCGGTCCCGCCGCGTGCAATTTTTTCACGCCACGATGCCAGGGGTCGTCGCCAGCCGCGCCGTTCCGCGCCATCCGCCGAGTGGCACACTTCTCGCGTTGCAGAAGGGTTGAATTTCCCTACAAGGCGCTGCGCTGACGCAGCCCCATCCCCAAGGAGCCCTTCAATGACCGACAAGCCTTTCCTCTCAGACGTCAAGACATTGCGCGAGCGTGCCCGCAAGCACATCGATGATGGCGCCGTGACCGCGGGCTATGCCGCGGATCGCGATACCGTGCTGAAGCTGCTCAACGCTGCGCTGGCCACCGAAATCGTCTGCGTGCTGCGCTATCGCCGACACTACTACATGGCCAAGGGGCCCAACTCGAAGAGCGTGGCCGATGAATTCCTGGCCCATTCCAATGAAGAGCAAGGCCATGCCGACCAGATCGCCGAGCGCATCGTCCAGCTTGGCGGCGAGCCCGACTTCGCACCCGACGGCCTGACCAGCCGCTCCCATGCTGAATATGTGGCGGGTACTTCGCTGACGGAAATGATCAAGGAAGACCTGGTGGCCGAGCGCATCGCCATCGACAGCTATCGCGAGATCATCCAGTTCCTGGGAGAACGAGATCCGACCTCACGCCGGATGATGGAGGGCATCCTGGCGGTGGAAGAGGAGCATGCCGACGAAATGGCTGACCTGCTCGCCCGCCAGGGCGGCTGAGGCGCAGGCGCGGCAGGCTGGCCCGCACTTGACCTTGATCAACCCCAGGTCGCAGGCAAGCCGATAACATTCGTCCTGTCATGGAGATGCGGGGGCGCTCTTCATGACTTGTCTACCCGTTTCCAGAATGGAAACTTCGCCCGCACCGGCTTGCCGGTGCGGGCGTTTTCTTATGCGCCCGACATGGGCCGCGTAAGGGACAAGCCCAAAGGGACCGATATGCAGAACGACGTGCTGCCAACTGTCGCAGCGGGAGCCAAGTCATGAATCGAAGTGTCGCCTGCGTCTGCGCTATGGCTGGCCTGGCGTTGATATTCACTGGCTGTGCCGGCGGGGAGCCGTCCTGGCAACCCGAAAGCCGAGCCTCGACATCGAAATACATCAGCAGCGGCATGAAGGCGCTGAACTACACCCCTTACTACATCCATTCCTTCGAAGTTGAAGGTCCTGGCGAGGTCGGTGGCGGTGGCCCGAACATCATGCCGGCCAAGAGCGATGGCCGCCCCTCTGGCGGCGGGGCGGAAACTTGCTGCATGACTTTTCCGCGCCAATGGCAGCCCGATCTTCGTGTCACCGTGCGCTGGCTGGTGGAGAAGGTCAAGGACGGCAAGACCCCAGGCTATTGGTACAAGGCCGAAAATGTCCGTATCGCCCAATACGACGGTTCGCAAACCGGTGGTGCTTGGGCCATCTTCCTGCCCGGCGATCGCGTAAGGCTGATGATTGTGGACGGCAATCACGATGGTGGAAACAACGTCAACAATCGACCAGCAGACGATGACCCTCTTATTGCCCAAGGCGTGCGTGACGACGAATGGAATCTTAAGTACCGACGGGGAGGTGTGAAATGACGGTGGTGAAATGGCCCGACATGACGCCTGAAGGCGGCCGACTGGCGCAAAGTAAGGACGCCTGGGCATGGGGCGAGGGAACCGTGACAGACCCATTGTGTGAATGTCCCCAGACCATTCATATCAATCTGTTCTTCGACGGCACCAACAACAACGACGACAAGAATAATAAGACGTGGCGAGACTCAATCTTCAAGACTCACACCAATGTGGCGCGCCTGTTTAGCGCGGCAAGAGAAGAGCCGGACGCCGGAATATTCAAGTACTACATCCCGGGAGTCGGTACGCCGTGCCACGAACTTGGCGAACCCGACTACTCGCAGGACGGCAAGGCGCTGGCCAAAGGCTTTGATCAGCGCTGCGTCTGGGGAATGGTTTGTATGCTCAATGCTGTGCATTACGCGATCACCCGTGACAAGACGCGGCCGCTGATTCGCGACAATGAGGCTAAAGCTATCTGCGACGCCGTGGCAAAAGGCAGCGTCTCTAAACTGATGGACAAGATTCGCATATTGGGTATCACCCATAGCAACCGCTTCGACGACGGTCCGCAGAGCCGGATGATCAAGAAGATCTGGATCAACGTCTTCGGCTTTTCGCGCGGGGCCGCGTCCGCCCGTGTCTTTGTCAGCAAGCTGATCAAGGAATGGGCGCCTGGCGGGCGGATCAGCGACCAGACGGGGCGGCGCGCGCTACCCTATGAGGTCAACTTCCTCGGGCTCTTTGACACGGTCGCCTCGGTGGGCCTGCCAGATTCGACTCGCGCCACGGTCGACCTGGATATGTTTGACGGGCATTTCCGCTTTGCCCGCGACGGTGCGCTGAATATACCCAAAGAAGTTCGCAGGTGCGCCCACTTCTACTCGATTCACGAGCAGCGCATGAGTTTTCCGCTCGACACTATCCGGATCGATGAAAGCTACCCCCAGACGCGGGGCCGCTGGGAGGTGGGTTATCCCGGCGTGCACTCCGACGTGGGCGATGCTCTCAATGAACAGGGCAAGGCGCGTGACGGCGACAGCAGCAAGCTCAGCCAGATTCCCCTGCATGACATGTACATCGCTGCGCTCAAGAGCGGCGTACCGCTGATGCTCGAGGAAGAGATTCGGAATTCCACTGCCCTGTCCGAAGATTTTGCGATCCACCCGGCGACGGTGGCAGCGTTCAACGACTGGCCGCACTCTTTTCAACGTATCGAGACGTGGAAGAGGCCTTGCGCTTTGGCATGGGTCAGCTGCTGAGCTGGCGTACCTTGCGCGCACAGATTGGCACCGGCCAGTATGTCACCGAGCGCACCTTCTTCCAGGCAGCGCCCGAGGATGCCAAGACGCCACGCAAGATCATGCTGGGTGTACAGGAGGCCGAACGCGACGACCCGGAATGCCAGCGCCTGAAGGCCGAGATTGCCCGGTTGGAGCAAGCAGCATACGTCGGCCGAGGCTGTGGCGCGCCTGGAGAAGGTCGCGATCGCCCTCTACGACGATTACGTGCACGACAGCTGGATCTGGTTCCGCATCCCGTTCTTCAATGAATATGCGCCGGGCGGCTATGGCTGGCCACGGGTGATATTCACCGGCAGAGACCAGCGTAGGCCCTATCTGGACTTGCACCGGCAACGAATCTGCCGGCCGCAAACGAGGGGCTTGCGGTGGCATAGCTTCGGGATGGGAGCAAAACCGCCTTTGCCGGTTTCAGCGTGGCGAATGCGCCACCGTCCACTGCCCTCACGCCGTCCACACTTGATGTCCCCCTGTGCCGGCATGTCCATATTTCCGTCCGATCTTATGCAAAAAACAGCAAAGGATCGGCGAAACCATTCGTTCCGTTCAGATAGCCCCCTCGGTAGTCTTGCTCCTGACACAAGTCCGCTACCCAAGGCGGACAAGGCAAGAGGCGCCTGGCGCCCATTCACGACACTGACGGGAGCAACACAAGATGATCCGCAAACTGGCTATCAGCCTGGCCGTACTTGGCGCCCTGAGCGCGGCGCAGACCGCGGCGGCTGCCAACCTGCTGAACGTTTCCTACGATCCGACGCGCGAGCTGTATGTCGATGTCAATGCCGCCTTTGCCAAGGCCTGGAAGGCCCAGGGCGGCGATGCCGTGACCGTGCGCCAGTCGCACGGCGGCTCGGGCAAGCAGGCGCGCTCGGTGATAGACGGGCTGGACGCTGACGTAGTCACGCTGGCGCTGGGCTATGACATTGATGCCATCGCGGAGAAAGGGCTGATCAAGCCGGACTGGCAGAAGCGCCTGCCGCACAACGCCTCGCCGTACACCTCGACCATCGTGTTCCTGGTGCGCAAGGGCAACCCCAAGGGCATCAAGGACTGGGGCGACCTGGTCAAGCCGGGCGTGCAGGTGATCACGCCCAATCCCAAGACCTCGGGCGGCGCACGCTGGAACTACCTGGCGGCGTGGGGCTATGCGCTGCGCCAGCCGGGCGGCAATGACGTCAAGGCGCGCGAGTTCGTGGGCGAGCTGCTCAAGCATGTGCCGGTGCTGGATTCGGGCGCGCGCGGCGCCACCACCACCTTTGTCGAGCGCGGCCTGGGCGATGTGCTGATCGCGTGGGAGAACGAAGCCATCCTGGCGATCAAGGAGCTGGGCCCGGACAAGTTCGACATTGTCGCGCCGTCGGTGTCGATCCTGGCCGAGCCGCCGGTGGCGGTGGTCGACAAGGTGGTCGACAAGAAGGGCACGCGCAAGGCGGCCGAGGCCTACCTGCAGTTCCTGTACACCGACGAGGGCCAGGAGATCGCGGCCAAGAACTACTACCGCCCGATCTCGCAGAAGGTGGCGGCCAAGTACGCGGCCAACTTTCCCAAGGTGAAGCTGTTCACCATCGATGAAGCCTTCGGCGGCTGGCAGAAAGCCCAGAAGACCCACTTTGCCGATGGCGGCACGTTCGACCAGATCTACCAGCCCGGCAAGAAATAAACCACGAGACCGGCGGGCCGGGCCGCGTGGGGCGGCCGCGGCCCCGACCGGTCCATCAGAAGAAGGAAGCCCGATGTCCATCCTGACGCTCTCCGGCAGCCCGTCGGTCCAGTCCCGCTCCGGCCTGGTGCTGGCGCACCTGCGTGCCGCGCTCGAGGCTGCCGGCGAACGCACCCGCCACCTCGACCTGCGCGAACTGCCCGCAGGCCCGCTGCTGGCGGCACGCGTGGACGACCCCGTCATCGCCGCGGCCACGCATGCCGTGTCCGAGGCGCAGGTGGTGGTACTGGCCACGCCGGTCTACAAGGCCGCCTACAGCGGCCTGCTCAAGGCCTTCCTGGACCTGCTGCCGCAGACTGGCCTGCGCGACAAGATCGTGCTGCCGATCGCCACCGGCGGCAGCCTGGCCCATGCGCTGGCGATCGACTACGCGCTGCGCCCGGTGCTGTCCGCGCTGGGCTCGCGCCAGATCCTGCCCGGCATCTTTGCCGTGGACCAGCAGATCGAATCCTTTGAAGCCGCCGGCGTGCGCCAGGCGCGCTTCGATGCCGCGCTGTCGGCACGCCTGGACGAGGGCGTGCTGCGCGTGCGCGATGCGCTGGCGCATTCGCGCATCGAGGTGCCGCTCGATGTGGTGCCCGGCGCCCTGGTCCAGCGCGCTGCCGCGATCGCGGTGGCCGAGCGATGTTCCGCCTGAACTGACTGATTGACGGAAGTGGCGCCGGCCCCCCCCCCCCCCCCCCCCCCCCCACGGCAGCGACGCCATGCCACCCGCCACGCGGGGCCGGCAGGGATGCGTGCTGCCGCAACCATCCTGGAATCAATCCGGCCAGCAGGGCATTGCCCCGGGCCATGGAGGACATCGCATGACACTGACCAACCCGTTGCGCACGGCCAGCCAGCGCCGCCGCCTGATTACCGCCGCGCTGGTGCTTGCCACCGGCCTGGCCTATGGGCTACTGCCCGGCCGCGCCGAAGCGCAGTCGAAGAACATCGATCCCAAGGTGCTGCGCATCGGCTACCAGAAGTACGGCACGCTGACGCTGCTGAAGGCGCGCGGCACGCTGGAAAAGCGCCTGGCGCCGCAAGGCATCACCGTCAAATGGACCGAGTTCCCCGCCGGCCCGCAACTGCTTGAGGGGCTGAACGTCGGTGCCGTCGATTTCGGCACCGTCGGCGAGGCGCCGCCGATCTTTGCGCAGGCCGCGGGGGCGCAACTGGTCTACGTCGGCAATGAGCCGCCGGCGCCGGTGGCCGAGGCCATCGTCGTGCCCAAGGGTTCGGCGATCCGCTCGGTGGCGGAACTGCGCGGCAAGCGCGTGGCGCTGAACAAGGGCTCGAACGTGCATTACCTGCTGGTGCGCCAGCTGGAGAAAGCCGGCATCCCTTACAGCGAGATCCAGCCGGTCTACCTGCCGCCGGCCGATGCGCGTGCCGCCTTCGAGCGCGGCGCGGTCGATGCCTGGGTGATCTGGGACCCGTTCCTCGCGGCTGCCGAGAAGCAGCTGGTTGCGCGCGTGCTCGCCGATGGCCGCGGCGCGGACGGCAAGAACGTGGTCAGCAACCACCAGTTCTACCTGGCCTCGCGCCCCTATGCACAAGCCAAGCCGGAGATCGTCAGCCTGATCCTGGACGAACTGGCCACGCTGGGCACCTGGGCGCAAAACAACCCCAAGGAGGCCACCACGGTGCTGACCGGCGAAACCGGGCTGCCGGCCGATGTGCTTGAGCTCGCCGTCTCGCGCTTCTCGTACGGCGCACGCCCGGTCAGCGCCGGGGTGCTGGCCGAGCAGCAGCGCATCGCCGACGCCTTCCACTCGCTCAAGCTGATCCCCAGGCCAGTCAAGGTGGCCGATGCGCGCTGGGACGTGCCGCAGCAGCAGGCGAAGCGATAGCCACCTCCATCGGCAGGAACAATAGGACAACGACATGCAAGTATTCTGGTTCATCCCCACCCACGGCGACAGCCGCTACCTCGGCACTTCGGAAGGCGCGCGCGAGGTCAGCTTCGATTACCTGAAGCAGGTTGCCGTGGCCGCCGATACGCTGGGCTACGAAGGCGTGCTGATCCCGACCGGGCGCTCGTGCGAAGACCCATGGGTGGCGGCATCGGCGCTGGCGGCCGTCACGCAGCGCCTGAAATTCCTGGTCGCGGTGCGCCCCGGCCTGATGGCGCCGACGCTGGCCGCACGGATGGCGGCAACCTTCGACCGCATTTCCAACGGCCGGCTGCTGATCAACCTGGTCACCGGCGGCGATACCGCTGAGCTGGAAGGCGACGGCCTGTTCCTGGACCACGCCGCGCGCTACGAGGCCTCGGCCGAGTTCCTGCGCATCTGGCGCCAGGTGCTGGCCGCCAGCCATGACGGCGACAAGGTGGATTTCGAGGGCAAGCACCTGTCCGTGAAGGGTGCCACCGTCCTCTATCCGCCGCTGCAGCAGCCGCATCCGCCGGTGTACTTCGGCGGGTCGTCGGCGCCGGCGCATGCGCTGGCCGGCGAGCAGGTCGATACCTACCTGACCTGGGGCGAGCCGCCCGCTGACGTGGCGCAGAAGCTCGACGACGTGCGCCGGCAGGCCGCGCGCCATGGCCGCACGGTGAAGTTCGGTATCCGCCTGCATGTGATCGTGCGCGAGACCGAAGCCGCCGCCTGGGCTGCGGCGGACGACCTGATCAGCCGGCTCGATGACGAGACCGTGGCGCGTGCGCAAGCCGTGTTCGCCAAGATGGATTCCGAAGGGCAGCGCCGCATGGCCGCGCTGCACGCGGGCGGCGCGCGCCGCACGCGCGAGGCGCTGGAGATCAGCCCCAACCTGTGGGCCGGCGTTGGCCTGGTGCGCGGCGGTGCCGGCACCGCGCTGGTGGGCGATCCGCACACCGTGGCCGAGCGCATGCGCGAATACGCCGAGCTGGGCATCGACACCTTCGTGCTGTCCGGCTACCCGCACCTGGAAGAGGCCTACCGCTTTGCCGAACTGGTGTTCCCGCTGCTGCCGCGCTCGGTGCGCGACAAGCTGCCGGGCAAGGTGCTGTCGGGCCCGTTCGGTGAAGTCATGGCGACTGGCATCGTGCCGCGCGCCGCGCAGAGCTGAGGGGAGGGCAATCATGAACGCTCCTCTATTGCAGCCGCTGCGCCAGGGACCTCGGGCGCTGGCGCGCGCGCTGGCTCCGTGGATCGTGCCGGTGCTGCTGATCGTGGTCTGGCAACTGGCCTCGCGGAACGGCTGGCTCTCCAGCCGCGTGTTGCCGGCCCCGCTGGCGGTGGTGCAGGCCGCCTGGGAGCTGGCGCGCTCGGGCGAGCTGTGGAAGCACGTCGGGGTCAGCACCTGGCGCGCGCTGGTGGGGTTTGCCATCGGCGGCGGGCTGGGCCTGCTGCTGGGGCTGCTGACCGGCACCTTCCGCACCGCGGCCACGCTGCTCGACAGCTCGCTGCAGATGGTGCGCAATATCCCGGCGCTGGCCTTGATCCCGCTGGTGATCCTGTGGTTCGGCATCGACGAGACCGCCAAGCTGTTCCTGGTGTCGCTGGGCGTGTTCTTCCCGGTCTACCTGAACACGTATCACGGCATCCGCTCGGTCGATACGGGGCTGGTGGAGATGGCGCGCAGCTACGGCCTGTCCGGCTGGCAGCTGTACCGCGAGGTCATCCTGCCCGGCGCGCTGCCGGGCATCCTGGTGGGCGTGCGTTTCGCGCTCGGGTTGATGTGGGTGGTGCTGATCGTGGCGGAGACCATCTCCGCGCAATCGGGCATTGGCTACATGACCATGAACGCGCGTGAGTTCCTGCAAACCGACGTGGTGCTGGTGGGCATCCTGCTCTATGCGCTGCTGGGCAAGCTGGCCGACTGGCTGTCGCGCGGGCTGGAGCGCTACTGGCTGCGCTGGCATCCGGGCTACGCCGCGGCCTGACCGGCCCGTCGCCCCAATCAAGCAAGGAGATCGAGATGCAGATGTATCCGGTGGAACAGGCTGCGCTGGTGGAACTGGAAGCGGGCCTCGCGCGCCGCGAGGCGGCACAGCCGGCGGCGGAGGCGCCGCGCAAGGCAGGCGGCGTGGCGCTGCACGTGCGCCAGGTGGTCAAGCGCTATGACGGCCGCGAAGTGCTGCACAACGTGGCGCTGGACGTGGCGCCGGGCGAGTTCCTGGCGATCGTCGGGCGCAGCGGCTGCGGCAAGAGCACGCTGCTGCGGCTGGTGGCGGGACTGGAAGCAGCCGATGGCGGCAGCATCACCGTCGACGGTGAATCCGCGGCGAAGGGCCGCGCGCGGCACGCCGACGTGCGCGTGATGTTCCAGGACGCAAGGCTGCTGCCGTGGAAGCGCGTGCTGGACAACGTCGCGCTGGGCCTGCCGCGCGCACGCCGCGGTGAAGCCGCCGATGTGCTGGCGCAGGTGGGCCTGGCCGACCGCGCCAGGGAGTGGCCCGCACGCCTGTCCGGCGGCCAGCGCCAGCGCGTGGCCCTCGCGCGCGCGCTGGTCCACCATCCACAGCTGTTGCTGCTGGATGAACCGCTGGGCGCGCTGGATGCGCTCACGCGCATCGAGATGCAGGGGCTGATCGAATCGCTGTGGCGCCGCCTTGGCTTCACGGCGCTGCTGGTCACGCACGATGTGTCGGAAGCTGTGGCGCTGGCCGACCGCATCGTGCTGATCGAGGACGGCCGCATTGCCATGGATGAGCGCGTGGCGCTGGCGCGCCCGCGCGAACGCGGCGCGGCGGGCTTTGCGCAGCTGGAGGCCGCGGTGCTGCAGCGGGTGATGCGGCAAGTGCCGCAGGCGCAGGTACCGTCGCATGCAGGTGCGCATGCCGACCCGGCCGCCACGACCGCGCCGCTGAAGGTGAGCTGGGCAGCGTGACCGTGCCACCCGCGGCAATGTGCGCCGCGCATATCGACAGGCCGTAATCTTCATTCGCTCGCGCGCGCTGACCTCCTATCATGAGCAGGCAGGCCGATGCGGTGCGACCGCACAGAGGGCGCATGAAGCGCCCGTCATCACTAATCCGACCAAGGGGCCGAGGGGCCCGGTCAACCCAAGGAATGCCATGCCAGGCGTGCATGAACCCGCGGGCGCAGTGCCTGCGCTCCAACGTTATCTGGAATCGCTGCCGCGCCAGCCGCTGGCTGACCGGCAATTGTGGCGCGACGCGCGCGGGCAGGTGCAGGGCCAGTTCTTCAACTGCTCGCTGACCAGCGCGTTCGAGCCGCTGGTGACGCTGGCAGACCGGCAGCTGGTGGCGCATGAAGGTTCGATCCACACCTACGCAGAGGACGGCGTGGGCCTGGCGGCATGGAAGCTGTTTGCGATGGCGGCCGACGACAACACCCTGGTGTCGCTGGACCGGCTTTCGCGCCTGCTGCATGCCATCAACTACTTTGCCGCCGAAGGCGAGCACAAGCTGGTGCTGAACGTGCATAACCGGCTGCTGGCCGCGGTCACCGACGACCACGGCGCTGCCTTCCGGCGCGCATTGCAGTCGCTGGGCCTGCCGCTGGAGCGCTTTGTGATCCAGGTGCCGGCCAGCGCCAATGACGACCTGGCATTGCTGTTGCATGTCGTTGGCAACTATCGGCGCAACGGTTTCGCGGTAAGCCTGCAGGCGTCGGATCCGGCGGAAGCCGGTGCGCTGATGGCGCACGCGTTGCCGGACTGGCTCAAGCTGGACATGCGCCGCACCTGGACCGACCGTCAGCTGTCGGGCCTGCGTGCCAGCGCGGCCAACGCTGGCGTAACGCTGATCGGGCGGCGCCTGCAGAGCGCCGAAAGCATCGAGCGCCTGCAGGCCGCGGGCATCGGCCTGGGGCAGGGCGCCTTCGCCGGCGCGCCGGTCAGTGCGGCAGGGCTGCGCACAGGCCTGGCGAGCGCCGCGCATGCATTGGACAAGGAGGTGGTATGACCCAAGCGAACCGGCTATCCGGCGGCCATGGCACGCGCCTGGACATTCCGCGGCACCTGCAGGTGCTGACCGTGCCGGGGCTGCACGGCAGCGGCCCGGGACACTGGCAGAGCCGCTGGGAGCAGCGCTTCCCCGACTGGCAGCGGGTGGAGCAGCACGACTGGTCGCGCCCCAGCCTGCCGCTGTGGGCCGAGCGCGTCTCCGAAGGCGTGATGCGCGCCCAGCGCGTGGCCGCGCGCGGCGCGGTGCTGGTGGCGCACAGCTTCGGCTGCCTGGCGTCGTTGCGCCAGGCGGCGCTGGATCCGGTCGGCATTGCCGGCGCATTGCTGGTGGCGCCGGCCGATCCGGACAAATTTGGCGTGGCGGCGCTGCTGCCGACCTACCGGCTGCCGTTCCCGACCATCCTGGTCGCCAGCCGCAACGACCCCTGGATGCCGCAGCGCACCGCTTTCAGCTGGGGCACGCTGTGGGGCAGCGAACTGGTCGATGCGGGCAGCCTGGGCCACATCAATGCCGATTCCGCACTGGGCGAGTGGCCTGAAGGCCTCGCGCTGCTCGATACTCTGGTCCAGCGCATCGCGCAGGCAGGCGATGCCGGCTCCGTAAGTGAGTCATCCGGCGCCTGGGAGACGGGCATCGAGGTGGTGTCTACCGTCCCTTATATCTAAACCGTCTAAGAAAATTCATAAAGATTCGTTCTGTTTATAAGGACGACTCTGCAGAATCTGTCTCGTAGGCCGGCGCAATATGCGCTGGCGTCATAAAGAACGGCCCGCCGGGGGCCAGCCATCAGGGTCCGGCGGCGCACCGCTCACAGACGAGACGACATGCCTCCATCCATTTCCCTGGCGGACACGCCGCCAGCCGCCCCTCGCGCCCCTGATTCCGGCGCCGCGCGCGCGCCGCGCAGCCCGTCCAGGCAGCGCTTTACGGTGCTCCCCGGCTTCGGCCTGTCGCTGGGCTTCACGCTGTTCTACCTGACGCTGATCGTCCTGATCCCGCTGTCGGCCACGTTCCTGAAGACCTTCACGATGACGTGGGACGCGTTCTGGACTTCGGTCACGGCGCCGCGCGTGGTGGCGTCGCTGCAGCTGAGCTTTGGCGCGTCGCTGGTGGCGGCCATCGTCAATACGGTGTTCGGGCTGGTGGTGGCCTGGGTGCTGGTGCGCTACCGCTTCCCGGGCAAGCGCCTGATCGACGCGCTGGTGGACCTGCCGTTCGCGCTGCCCACGGCGGTGGCCGGTATCGCGCTGACGGCGCTGTTTGCCGGCAATGGCTGGATCGGCCGCTATCTCGAGCCGCTTGGCATCAAGGTCGCGTTCACGCCGCTGGGGGTGGTGGTGGCGCTGACCTTTATCGGCCTGCCGTTCGTGGTGCGCACGGTGCAGCCGGTGCTGGAGGATGTTGAGCAGGAGCTGGAGGAGGCCGCTGCCAGCCTCGGCGCCAACCGCCTGCAGACTTTCCAGCGCGTGATCCTGCCCGCCATCCTGCCGGCGCTGCTGACGGGGTTTGCGCTATCGTTCGCGCGCGCCACCGGCGAGTACGGCTCGGTGGTCTTTATCTCCGGCAACATGCCGATGGTGTCGGAGATCGCACCGCTGATGATCTATTCCAAGCTGGAGCAATACGACTACGCCGGCGCCACCGCGGTGGCGGTGGTGATGCTGGTGATTTCCTTCGGGCTGCTGCTGCTGATCAACCTGCTGCAGGCCTGGACGCGCCGCCATCAATCCGGTGTGCGCGCCGCGCTGGCACCTGAAGCGCCCGCCACGGGCAAGGAGTTCTGACATGGCCGGCGCAGTTGCGGGACGCCTGGGCGGGCAAGGCAACGCCCCGGCCCATCACAGGTTTGACGCCACCGGCGAAGCGCCGTGGGTGCGCTACACGCTGATCACGGTGGCGGTGCTGTTCCTCACGCTGTTCCTGTTCGTGCCGCTGGCTTCGGTGTTCTATGAAGCCTTGCGCAAGGGCGTGCAGACCTACTGGGAAGCGTTGATCGAGCCCGACGCACTCGCCGCGATCCAGCTCACGCTGACAGTGGCGGCGATCGCGGTGCCGCTGAACGTGGTGTTCGGCGTGGCGGCGGCCTGGGCCATCGCCAAGTTCGACTTCCGCGGCAAGAACCTGCTGATCACGCTGATCGACCTGCCGTTCTCGGTGTCGCCGGTGATCTCCGGCCTGGTCTACGTGCTGCTGTTCGGTGCGCAGGGCTGGCTGGGGCCGTGGCTGGAAGCGCACGACATCAAGATCATGTTCGCGGTGCCGGGCATCGTGCTGGCCACCATCTTCGTGACCTTCCCCTTTGTTGCGCGCGAGCTGATCCCGCTGATGCAGGCGCAGGGCAGTGAAGAGGAAGAGGCCGCGATCGTGCTGGGCGCCTCGGGCTGGCAGACCTTCCGCCATATCACGCTGCCCAATATCCGCTGGGGCCTGCTGTATGGCGTGATCCTGTGCAATGCGCGGGCGATGGGCGAGTTCGGCGCGGTCTCGGTGGTATCGGGCCATATCCGCGGACTGACCAACACCATGCCGCTGCATGTTGAGATCCTCTACAACGAGTACAACTTCGCGGCGGCCTTTGCGGTGGCTTCGCTGCTGACGCTGCTGGCGCTGGTCACGCTCGGCATCAAGACGCTGGTGGAATTGCGCGCCCGCAAGGAAATCGAAGAGGCTGCACCAGAGCGGCCGCTGGCAAGTTTGCAAGGACAAGCATCATGAGCATCCAGGTCAAGAACGTAGAGAAGCGCTTTGGCGACTTTGTCGCGCTGGACAACGTCTCGCTCGATTTCGACGAAGGCGAGCTGACCGCGCTGCTGGGGCCGTCCGGCTGCGGCAAGACCACGCTGCTGCGCATCATCGCCGGCCTGGAGCGCGCCGATGCGGGCCAGATCGTGCTGGCCGGGCGCGATGCCTCGGACCAGCATGTGCGCCAGCGCCAGGTGGGTTTCGTGTTCCAGCACTATGCGCTGTTCAAGCATATGAGCGTGTTCGAGAACGTGGCCTTCGGCCTGCGCGTCAAGCCGCGCGCCGAGCGCCCGGGCGAAGCGCAGATCCGCGACAAGGTGCGTTCGCTGCTGGAGCTGGTGCAGCTCGACTGGCTCGCCGACCGCTACCCGTCGCAGCTCTCCGGCGGCCAGCGCCAGCGTATCGCGCTGGCGCGCGCGCTGGCGGTGGAGCCGCGCGTGCTGCTGCTGGACGAACCGTTCGGCGCGCTCGATGCCAAGGTGCGCAAGGAGCTGCGCCGCTGGCTGCGCCGCCTGCACGATGAACTGCACGTGACCAGCGTGTTCGTCACCCATGACCAGGAAGAAGCGCTGGAAGTGGCCGACCAGGTGGTGCTGATGAACCGCGGCCATGTGGAGCAGTACGGCTCGCCCGAGGCGGTCTACAACCATCCGGCCACGCCCTTCGTGTTCGGCTTCCTCGGCAACGTGAACCTGTTCCATGGCCGCCTGGAAGTGGGCGAGAGCGGCGGCCTGCTGCATACCGGCGAGGCGGTGCTGCCGGTGGTCGGCAGCGGCCATGAAGCCGCCGGCGACGCGGTGGCCTATGTGCGCCCCCATGACCTCGACCTGGAACGCTATTCGCCCGGCGCCGACGGCATCGCCGTGACGCTGCGCCGCGCGCTGACGCTGGGCCCGGTGGCGCAGCTTGAACTCGAACGTGAAGACAACCAGGACGTGATCGAAGTCGCGCTGCCGCTGGAGCGCTTCCGCCATGCGGGCTTCCGCGAAGGCGAACTGCTCGCGGTGCGCCCGCGCCAGCTGCGTGTGTTCACGCAACCGCGTACCACGTCCACCCAACAAGAAAAGGCGACGTCATGAACTTCCAGCAACTCCGATCGATCCGCGAGGCGGTGCGCCGCCAGTTCAACCTGACCGAAGTCGCCAACGCGCTCTACACCTCGCAGCCCGGCGTGTCGCGCCAGATCCGCGAGCTGGAAGAAGAACTGGGGGTGGAGATCTTCGAGCGCTACGGCAAGCGCCTGACCGGCCTGACCGAGCCCGGGCGCGAGATCGTGCGCATCGTCGAACGCCTGCTGCTGGAGGCCGAGAACCTGCGCCAGGCCGGCGACGAATACGCCGGCCGCCATACCGGCCGCCTGACCGTTGCCACCACCCACACCCAGGCACGCTATGCACTGCCGCGCGTGGTGCAGGCCTTCCGCCGCGAATACCCGCATGTGACGCTGGCACTGCAGGAGGCGTCGCCCACGCATATCGTTGAGCTGCTGCTGACGGGGCAGGCCGATATCGGCATCGCCACCGAGGCCCTGGCCACCGAGGCCGGGCTGACCTCGTTCGAGGCCTACAGCTGGCAGCACGTGCTGGTGGTCTCGCCCGGCCATCCGCTCACGCGCTTGCCCGAGCCCACGCTCGAAGACGTGGCCGGCTTCCAGCTCATCACCTACGACGCCGGCTTCACCGGCCGCCGCAAGATCGACAGCGCCTTTGCCGATGCCGGCCTGCAGCCGGAGATCGTGCTGACCGCGCTGGACGCCGACGTGATCAAGACCTACGCCGAACTGGACCTGGGCGTGGGCATCATTGCCTCGATGGCCTATGACGAGCGCAAGGATTCCGGCCTGGTGCGGATCTCGGCCGACCACCTGTTCGCGCCCAACACCACCAGCGTGGCGGTGCGGCGGGGTGCCTACCTGCGCGGCTATGCGCACGCCTTTATCAACATGTTTGCGCCGCACCTGTCGCCCGACACCGTCAGCAGCGCGCTGTCCGAGCAGGAGCGCCAGGCCCTGGCGGCCTGATTCCGGCCTGGTTGCGGACGGCCGTCAGGCGGCGCAGGGGCCACCCGAGCGCCGCCGGCCTGCGCCGTCCGCCCCGGCACGGTGCCGTTCGCGCCCCGTGCCCGCCGTTCGTCGCAAGAGACTTTCTTCGTGCCCGGGTGAGGGGTACATTGCTTGCACGTGCCCGCGGCTTGCCGTCCGGCGAGCGCCGCACGTGCACCGCAGTGCAACAAAGCTTGCGCGCGGCCGCCGGTCTGCAAGGGCCGGACAAGGGAGAGAGAGACGATCATGCGCGACGACGAACCGCTGCTGCGCTGGCAGTGGCGCGGCTATGCCCGCAACCACCAGCATCCCCGCAACCTGCTGCTGCATATCGTGGCCGTGCCGATGTTCATGGCTGGCACCGTGCTGGGCCTCTACGGCCTGTTGCGCCTGAGCCTGCCGGCGGTGGCGCTGGGGCTGGTGTGCATGGGCATGTCGATGGCCCTGCAGGGCCGGGGGCACCGGCTGGAAGCCCACGCGCCGGAACCGTTTGCCGGGCCGGCGGACATCGCCGGCCGCATCCTGGCCGAGCAGTGGATCACCTTCCCGCGCTATGTGCTGTCCGGCCAATGGTGGCGCGCGCTGGCCGGCCGGCGTGCCGGGCAGGGCGGCTGAGGTGGCCAGCGCTGCCCGCCTCATCACATTCCCGCATTGCGCCAGGCTCAGTCCGCGCTAACATGAACGCCATGGACCGCTGCTTCTCCAACGTCGCCACCGCCATCCCCTCCCGGCTCAATATCCTCGGCCGCGACCTTCTGTTCGTGCTGTGCATGAACTCGGTGATCGCCATCAGCCTGAACTACGGCTTCCAGACCGGCGGCAGCCTGTGGCACAACTTTGTCTACAGCCAGCTGATCGGCCTGTCGATCTGGGTGCTGATCGACATTCCGCGCGTGGTGATCTGGTGGAACGACCGGCCGCGCCGCTGGCCGTTCCTGCTGCTGGCCGCCGCCGCGGTGCCCGCGGGCGTGGTGTTCGGCAGCTGGGCCACGCGCGTGGCACTGGACCTGCCGCCCAAATCCGCGGACGAAGCCGGCGGCATGCTGCGCATGTGCCTGGTGGTGGGCATGCTGGCCGCGGCCTCGATGATCTATTTCTACTGGTCGCGCGAGAAGCTCGCGTCGCTCGAGCGCCAGGCCGCGCTGGACGCCCTGCAGCGCGAGGAAGCCGAAAAGCAGCTGGTGCGCGCGCAGCTGATGGCGCTGCAGGCGCAGATCGAGCCGCATTTCCTGTTCAACTCGCTGGCCAACCTCGACGGGCTGATCGCCACCGACCCGCCCGCCGCGCGCCAGCTGCTGCAGCGCCTGATCGGTTTCCTGCGCATGTCGCTGGCGCATACCCGCGCCGAGCAATGCACGCTGCGGCAGGAGTTCGAGCTGCTGCGCAGCTACCTGGACATCCAGGGCATGCGCTTCGGCCAGCGGCTCTCGTTCGACATCGACCTGCCGCGCGAACTGGCGAAGGTGGAGATCCCGCCCATGCTGATCCAGCCGCTGGTGGAAAACGCGGTCACGCACGGCATCGAGCCCTGCATGATCGGCGGCCATATCCGGCTGTCGGCGCGCGCGGCCGGCGACAATGCGGTGCAGGTCATCATCGCCGATACCGGCGTGGGCTTCGGCCATGCCTCGGGCAAGGGCTCGGGCCTGGGCATTACGCACGTGCGCGAGCGGCTGGCGCGTATCTTTGGCGCGGCGGCCTCCATGCAGATGGAAGAGAACACCCCGAGAGGCGTGGTGGTGCGGCTGACGCTGCCGCTGGAGCGCCCGGCCGAAGCGCCCACCCTGACCCAGACAGTCACCAGCGTGCCGGAGGGCATGCCAGTATCGACGCCGGCCATGCAACGGCTCTGAGGCGCACCGCCTGCCAGCACGCCTGACAAGACGAACGGCTGGCACCGCCCGTGGGCGGTGCCGCTGACAACGTCAGGACCCATCCACCACCCCAACGCCCCCATGAC
>NZ_JBYSZI010000074.1:0-27084 GCF_058787075.1 Cupriavidus sp. FW305-46 | reverse complement strand
CGTGTGGGGCTGCCGGCTGCCTCGCCCTGTTCTGTCCCGTCGGGCCGGATAGGCCCGACGGGCACCCGCCGTCTTGCGGCGGCAGGGGGCAGTGCTTGGCTGTTGCTTACTTGATGACCGTCTTGGCTTCCTTGACCAGCTCCGGCGACAGCGTGACGCCTTGCTTGGCGGCGGCGCCCGTGTTGACGAACAGTTCCAGGTTGTCGCTGGTCTGCGAGGCGATCGCGCCCGGCTTCTCGCCCTTCAGGATGCGCACCACGACCTTGCCGGTCTGGTGGCCCAGGTCGCCGTAATTGATGCCCAGCGCGGCCACGGCGCCACGCTTGACGCTGTCGGTATCGGCGGCAACCAGCGGGATCTTGGATTCGTTGGCGACCTTGACCAGGGACTCATACGCCGACACCACGTTGTTGTCGGTGTTGGTGTAGATCACGTCGACCTTGCCGATCAGGCTCTTGGCGGCCGGGCCGATGTCAACGGTACGCGGCGCGGCGGCTTCCTTGAGCGTCAGGCCGTCCTTGGCCAGCAGCTCCTTCAGTTCCTTGACCACGACCACCGAGTTGGCTTCGCCCGGGTTGTAGACCATGCCCACGGTCTTGGCCTTGGGCACCACGCGCTTGATCAGCGCGACCTGCTTGTCCAGCGGCAGCTTGTCCGACACGCCGGTAACGTTGGTGCCCGAGGCCGACCAGCTCTTGACCAGCTGCGCGGCGACCGGATCGGTCACGCCCGAGTACACCACCGGCACGCTCTTGGTGGCGGCAACCACGGCCTGGGCCGACGGGGTGGCGATGGCAACGATGGCGTTCGGGTTGTCGCCGACGAACTTGCGGGCGATCTGCGCTGCGGTGCCGGTGTTGCCCTGGGCGCTCTGGTATTCCCACTTCAGGCTCTTGTCGGCGTCATAGCCGGCGGCCTTCAGTTCGGCGCGCACGCCGTCGCGGATGGCGTCCAGCGCGGGGTGGTCGACGATCGACAGCACCTTGACGGTCTGGGCCTGCACGGCGCCGCCATACAGCAAGGCCAGCGCCACGGCGCCGCCCAGGATCGACTTGGTTGCTGCGAGACCCTTGATGGATTTCATTATCTGTTCTCCCCCGAAACTCGGTTCTGGATTGGATACGGCCGCGGATGGTTCGGTCCGCTGTCCTGGCCCGTGCGCATGCTGGCGCACAGTGCCGGTCCGGGCGGGCGCGGCGGCTTCCTGCGGCTGGAGGGAGCGTGCGCGGGCGCGTCGGATGCGACAGCGATAAGCCTGCGAGGATACCACTTCCCGCGCACGAAATGGACAGTCATCATGACGAAGTGGGGCATCGGATGCTGCCAGACGCCCGCTATCCGCCATCGAGGCGCATTTTATTGCGCGGGATTCATATTTTGCCTGTGGATTACCCTGATTGCGGCGGCGACATCTTCATGCAATTGCGCGATCCGGGTGTCGAGGCTCTCCTCGAAGTCCCGACTGTCGCCGGCATGAGGAAAGCGATGCGGCACGCGCCACATATTGGCGCTCGAAGCGGGGATCTTGAATTCACGTTTCGAAAAGATTCATGTCTTCCGATCGATATCCGGAATTTCAGATCAGCTAGCATTCATCCACCGCGGCAGCGCCGGGACGACACAGCGCTGGATGCGCGAGCGATGGTATGCATTGTCCTCCGTGATGGCATCAAAACCTGTGAGGTTCGCTATGTATCGTGTCTTGAGTATTGCCGTGCTGGGGGTCTCGCTTGCGGCGTGCAGCAGCCTGGCGCCGACGGCTTCGGCTCCGGTCACCCAGTCCGCGTCCGTCCAGCCCGCGGCTTCAGCTGAACCGGCGGCTGCCAGCAAGCCGGCAGCCAATGCCGTGGACCCGGCGGTGATCCAGGCCCTGAACAAGATGGGCACCTACCTGTCGACGCTGAAGCGTTTCAGCGTCGATATCGACCTGGACGGCGAGCGTGTCCTGGCCGATGGCCAGAAGCTGCAGCATACGGCGACCGCCAGGATCGACATCGACCGGCCCAACAAGATGCGGGCGCAGATGCGAAGCGCGCGCGCGCAACGTGACCTGATCTACGACGGCAAGACCGTTACGCTTTACCAGCCGGCGCAAAAGTACTACGCCTCAGCCGGCGTAACGGAAAACCTTGGTGATCTGATCGTTCATCTGCGCCAGCGCTTCGGGATCGAGGTGCCGATCGGCGATCTGTTCCTGTGGGGAACGCCCGCGGCACCGGTGGGCAACATCACCTCGGCCATGTATGCGGGCAGCGACTACATCGATGGCACGCTCTGCGATCACTATGCCTTGCGCCAGGGGGCGGTCGACTGGCAGATCTGGATCGCAAGCGGCAACCGTCCGGTGCCGCGCAAGGTGGTGATGACCAACCGGGCTGACGAGGCACGTCCGCAGTCGGTGACCTGGCTGGACTGGAAGCTGAAGCCGGCTTTCAAGGATTCCGTCTTTCACTTCACGCCGCCACAGGGCGCCCGTGAGGCCAAGTTTGTTCCGCTCAAGACCCAGTGAAGGAGAGACACATGAAACGAGTCGAAAAGTCCCTCCTCGCGGTCCTGGGGGCAGTCGTGCTTGCCACCTATGCCTGGGTACCGCAGGCTGAAGCGCGTGGCGGCGGCCACGCCGTGGGGCGCGGCGGTGGCGGCGCACCGGTCGGCAACGTGCGGGCCGACGCGCGCACCAACAATGTCCGCAGCGCCAGCGTGAACAGTGTCAATGCCAACCGGAACGTCAACATCAATACGAACCGGAACGTCAACGTCAATGTCGACACGCATGGCGGATGCTGCGGCGGCTGGGACAACGATTACCATCCGGTCGCCACCGCTGCCGCCGTTACCGCAACGGTGGCTGTGACCGCGGCTGTAGTGGGTTCGGTCGTGCGCTCGGTCCCGCCAAGCTGCGTCCCGGTCAGCTATGGCGGCATGGTGTACCAGCAGTGCGGCAGCACCTGGTATCAGCCGCAGGGAACCCAGTACGTTGTGGTGAACGCTCCGTACTGACGCGGCCGGCTGCTATGGGTTGAGCCGCGCCAGTCCTGCCTGACGATGCCGGCTCAGCCGCGCAGCGCTGCGGCGCACTCGCGCACCAGCGCCGGGCCGCGGTAGATCAGGCCGCTGTAGACCTGCACCAGCTTCGCGCCGGCGTCGATCTTGGCGCGCGCATCGGCGCCGCCGAAGATGCCGCCCACGCCGATGATCGGTACCGCGTCGCCGACCACGCCGTGCAGCGCGCGCACCACCCGGGTCGAGGCCTCGAACACCGGGCGGCCGGATAGGCCTCCGGCTTCCTCTGCATGCGGCAGGCCCTTGACCGCCTCGCGCGAGATGGTGGTGTTGGTGGCGATCACGCCGTCGATCTTGTGCCGCACCAGCGCGTCGCCGATATTGCCGATCTGGTCGGCATCCAGGTCCGGCGCGATCTTCAGCGCCAGCGGCACGTAGCGCTTGTGCTGGTCGGCCAGGCGCTGCTGCGCGTCCTTCAGCGTCGACAGCAGGCTGTCCAGCTCGCTCGCGCCTTGCAGCTGGCGCAGGTTCTTGGTGTTGGGCGACGAGATATTGACCGTCACGTAGCTGGCGTGCGGGTAGACGCGTTCCAGGCAGTAGAGGTAGTCATCGTTGGCGCGCTCGATCGGCGTATCGGCGTTCTTGCCGATGTTCAGCCCCAGCACGCCGCCCTCGGCCTTCCAGCGCGAGGCCCGCACATTGGCGACAAAGGCATCGACGCCGCCGTTGTTGAAGCCCATGCGGTTGATCAGCGCATCCGCTTGCGGCAGCCGGAACATGCGCGGGCGCGGGTTGCCCGCTTGCGCGCGCGGCGTGACCGTGCCCACCTCGATAAAGCCGAAGCCGAACGCGGCCAGCCCGTCGATATAGGCGCCGTCCTTGTCCAGCCCCGCGGCCAGGCCGACCGGGTTGGGGAAACGCACCCCAATGACCGTGCGCGGGTCGTCGGCAATCCTGTTGCCGATGCAGCCCGCCAGGCCCATGCGATGGGCGCGCAGCAGGTTGTTCAGCGTGAAATGGTGGGCGTCCTCGGCATCCATCGAGAACAGGGCGGGGCGAAACAGGGGGTAGAGCGCGTTGAGCACGGGGGGGCAGGGCAGAGTGAATACCAGGCCCGCATTGTAGCGGCTGGGCCGCATACCCGGTCAGTGCGCGGCCGGATGCCGCGACCCGGCTATTCCCGGGTGGATGCAGGCGCGGGGCTGCCCGCATCCCCGGCTTCGTCCTCGAACGCATGCCAGTGGTTGCCGGTCAGCACCTGCAGCGGCCGGAAGCGTGCCTTGTAGGCCATCTTGCGGCTGTCGGCGATCCAGTAGCCCAGGTAGAGGTGCGGCAGGCCCAGCTCGCGCGTCTGGCGGATCTGCCACAGGATGTTGTAGGTGCCATAGCTGGCGTTGCGTTCGAGCGGATCGTAGAAGGTGTAGACCGACGACAGCCCGTCGTCGAGCACGTCGATCATGCTGACCATGCGCAGGCGCCCGGCCTCGGGCGAGCCCGGCGGTTCGCGGAATTCCACCAGGCGCGAGTTGACGCGGCTCTGCAGCAGGAACTGTTCGTACTGGTCGCGGCTGTCCTGGTCCATGCCGCCGCCGGCGTGGCGCATCGACTGGTACAGCAGGTACAGCGAATAATGCTCTTCGACATAGGTTAGCGGCGCCACCAGTGCCTGCAGGTGCTGGTGGCGGCTCCAGGCGCGGCGCTGCGAGCGGTCCGGCACGAACTGGTCCACCACCACGCGGCATGGCGTGCAGGCGTGGCATTCGTCGCAATACGGTCGGTAGGTGAAGATGCCGCTGCGGCGAAAACCGGCGCGCACCAGGCGTGAATAGACGTCGGCATTGATCAGGTGCGCCGGGGTGGCGACCTGGGAGCGTGCCATGCGGCCGTCGAGATAGCTGCAAGCGTAGGGCGCCGTGGCATAGAACTGCAGCGCGGAGAGCGGAAGTTCCTTCAGCTTGCTCATGACTCAGGGGGCTCCGGGCGGGACGATGCGGCCGGACGCGCAGTCAGCGGGGCGTCCCGTGCCAGGTTTCAGCCGGCCGGCGCGGCTGGCGTCCCGGCCCAGCGCTCCAGCACCGATTTGTCGAACCGCCACGGACTGATCGCCGGCAGCGCCGTCGCCGCCCGCACATGGGCCACGAACTCTGCGCGGGGGATCGGGCGCGCACCCAGCGAGGCCAGGTGGTCGGTTTCCTGCTGGCAGTCTATCATCGCCACGCCGTGATTGCCGAGGAACGCGCACAGCGCCGCCAGCGCGATCTTTGAGGCATCGGTGCGGTGCGCGAACATCGATTCGCCGAAGAACATCCGGCCCAGCGCCACCCCATACAGGCCGCCCACGCGTTCGCCGCGGTACCAGCTTTCCACCGAATGGGCCATGCCGTTGCGGTGCAGCGTACCGTACGCGGCAATGATGTCGTCGGTGATCCAGGTGCCGTCCTGGCCGTCGCGCGGGGTGGTCGCGCAGGCGCGCATCACCGCCAGGAAGTCGTCGTCGACGCGGATCTCCCAGTCAGCGTCGCGCAGCACGCGGCGCAGGGTCTTGCGCAGGTTGAGCGAGACGCGCAGCGCCGGCGGGGGCAGCACCATGCGCGGATCGGTGCTCCACCACAGCACCGGCTGGCCGCTCGAATACCACGGGAAGATGCCCTGGCGGTACGCCAGCAGCAGCCGCTGGGGCGACAGGTCGCGGCTGGCCGCCAGCAGGCCGGGGGCTTCGGAATCGGGCCCGAGCGCCTCGTCAACCGGCGGAAACGGGTCTTGCGGGTCCAGCCAGGCAATCATGCGGGCTGCGCCGTAGGGCGATGCGCGGCGGCCGCGCCGCTCAGGGCGTGACCGTGGCCCGGCTGGTCAGCGGGCGCATGGGCTTGTCGATATCCAGGCTGTGCAGCCGGAAGCTGCCGTCCTGCAGCCGGCCGGCGGCGCGGTCGGCAAAGAAGCAGCGCAGGGTGTGGATCACGGTGGGGAACGCCAGTTCATCCCAGGGCACATCGGCCTCTTCGACCAGCTTGACCTCCAGGCTTTCCTCGCCGGGGGCGATATCCAGGTCGTCCAGCGTGGCCAGGTAGAAAAGATGCACCTGGTGCACATGCGGCACGTTCAGGATCGAGAACAGTTCTCCGACCTGCACGCGCGCGCCGGCTTCTTCCAGCGTCTCGCGCGAAGCAGCCTGCGCGGTGGTTTCGCCAATCTCCATGAAGCCCGCAGGCAGGGTCCAGAAACCGTAGCGTGGCTCGATGGCGCGCTTGCACAGCAGTATCTTGTCCTCCCACACCGGGATCGTGCCGACGACGTTGCGGGGATTGACGTAGTGGATGGTGCCGCAGTTGTCGCAAACACTGCGCGGGCGGTTGTCGCCGTCAGGCACGCGCAACACGACCGCATGACCACAGTTCGAGCAGAATTTCATGAGGGGCGTCCGGGAGGAATGGCGAAAGTGTATCACCCTCGGGGATGGGGCCGGCAGGGGTCAGGGTCTCTGGGTCGCTCGACTGTGGACACTCATGCATTTCGTTGCAGATCCCCAGGACCCTTGTTATGAAGATTCCATATGTGATTTAAGGCAACCCGTAAGGACAGCACTTGCATCGCGCGATAAAAATGTGTGATTTGCGTTCCACTGGAAAGGAGCGGCATTGTCACGGCAGACCAAGAACCGCCGACCTTGCGGGTACGTCCTCCACACAGCACCAGATATCCATGAGCGGGAGGAGGCGTAATGCCGGATATTCGCTATGCACTCCGGCATGGGGACAAGACGAGCCCCAACGGCGTGCTTATCGGGACCGGGCAGAGCTTCTTTCATCATGGCGTGACAGTAGGCGTCGAGGGGGATTATGCGACTTGTCCTGCCTGTAAAGCTGGGGGGCGGTGATGAACGATTGCTATCCCGCCTTCGATATTCACGGTAAGCAATTGCTTGTGAGCGGAGTCCGAGTCTATTGCAAATGTGAGACGAAGCCTTTCGTCTTGCCGTCGCAAATGGATTTCAGAATTGAAGTTGCACGGACGAGTATGGCATCCGTTTCGCCGGCACAACATATGTTGCTGCGCAAGCGAATGTAGATTCACCTGAGATTGTTGAGCAATACTTTGAAATTACCGATGAAGACGGGCAGCCAGTCGAAGGTTATCGCTACGATCTGTTTGTTGATGAACAACAGGTGGCTCGAAACCGGAATATATTAAACGGACGTACCATCGCTGTCGCGGGAAAGCACGATCTTCGGCTCGTTATGTGGCTGGACAAGACTGGGCAGGAGTGTGCATGCCAGAAAAGCTTGATGCCGAAACCCGCTTGCTGGCGGCCATTGCATATGGTGAGTCTTCAACGGCGGATGTATTCGAGGAGATGGCGGCTATCGCAAACGTAATGGTTCGTCAAAGCAAAGCTCGGGGGTACAGTACTATTTCTGGCTTTACTGCCAAGGAAAAATCTTTTTCGTTTGTGGTGACGGATGGCAATAAGCGATACAAGAAGCTGTATACAGCTAAGGAGGGGGAAATCGAAAAATCGCCGCCGATGTCCGATGCTGTGAAGGCCGCAAGGAATGCGTTGTCAGGTGGGGTGGATTATTCAAATGGCGCATATTTTTGGGATGGTGCGGATATAAAGTCGAATTACAAGAATCATTTCAAGGTTGGGCGAGGGATAAAGTTCACTGACTCGTCGCATAATATTTATGGAATTAAGGAGTCGCGGAAAGTGGTGAAGAAGGAGAAAACAACAAAGACGAAGGTAAATGGAAGGATCGAGGTCAAGAAGGAGGAGATCTGGCGCTACGATCATATCTGCGAGTCGACGGCAGCGTATGGCGGAACGATATTCTGGAGGCAAGCTCCGGACTACTTGAAATATACCCACTCAAAGGAGTATCTATGAAGAGGACGCTGGTATTTTTTGCTGGCGTGGTGTTGTCATCAGTTGCGGCGGCGCAAGTGCCGGAGTCAGTTGTGAATAGTTGCGTTCTGCTGCAGGGCGTAGATGCATCGACGACGTACCAGGAGCTCGGGGGCGACGGGATACTTATCGAGGATGACATGCCGGGTTATGTGATGCTCGTCTATCGACGCAATGGCGTTGATTTTGGATATGCATCGAGCAAGAAGAATTCGGGGGACCTTTTGATAGTCGGACGGCAAAGAGCGTCCATCCTCGGTGCAAAGCGCGCAGGCACAGAGCGGCCGGAGAGATTCGAGCCCGCTCAAGCACTTTACGGGTTCGTTCAGCGGAAGGCTCGGAAGTATTTTTGCGTGGCGTCCACCTTTGAGGGGGTGGGGCGCAGCGGTTCATTTCAAAATGTACGGGCCGCGTATATCGCAGAGTTGACCGGCTCGCATGCTGCGCCGAGGATCAGGGCGCTCTACTATGCCGTGCGGGATATTCGGAAGATCAAAGCTGATGGCAGGGCCGTGCCCACAATGCCGTAGGCACCGCACACCAGGGCCGCCCGCTTCTCGGAGGAGAAGGCGCCGGAACGCGAAGCCTCGCTTCCTGCATGTGACAGAAAACAAAAAACCCGCCGGAGGCGGGTTTTATCTGCTTGGACGGTACCGCTGATACGCATCATGCGGTTGGTTGCGGGGGCAGGACTTGAACCTGCGACCTTCGGGTTATGAGCCCGACGAGCTGCCAACTGCTCCACCCCGCGTCCGTCGAAGAAAAGATTATATGGCATCTGGTTGCGCAATGCAACACCTGTTTAAAAATACCTTCCAGCGGTGCGCATTGCCGCCTGCCATAACGATTAGATCGCCGGCACGGGGCAGAGGTTCAGCCCTTGCCAGTGCTATCGGTTGTGCGCTGCCACAGCGCGGCCTCGAACTCGAAGCTGTCGCGTTGCTGCAGGTCGTCGCGCTGCCAGATCACGCGGTCGCGGCGCACCGTCAGCATCCAGGTGGTGGTGGCCAGCGGCGCCGGGTGTGAGAACGCGCGCGGGGTCAGCACCGCGCCGCAGGGGCCATGCCGGGGATCGCGCACGGAGGTGTAGCGGATCATGCCAAGGCCGGCCTCGCGCGCGATGCGGCCGAAGGCCTGGCAGGGCTCGTGGTGGTCGGGGTCGGTCCAGGTGGCGTGGTCCTGGTCGAACGGCGGTGTGTCCAGTGCCACGCCCCAGGTGTCGACGCGCACTTCGAACAGCGTCTGCGCGCGGGCGTCGATGCGCGGCAGCGCGGGGCTGTCGTTGAGGAAGCGCCAGCGCCAGTAGCCGAGTTCGGCGCAGGCGGTGCGGATCTCGTTGGCGCCGTAGAACACGCCCGGATCCTGGCTGGCGCGAAAGCGCGAGCCCCAGGGCGAGGGCGGATAGCGGAACGGGGTGAACAGCAGGTAGTGCAGGTGGCGTGCCTCGGCGGGCACTGCTGGTTTGCCGGCGTCGAGCACGGCTTCCAGCACAGCCTGTTCTTCCAGGCTGTCGACCAGCGGCATGGTGGATACGACGTGCTGGGCCTCCACCGCCCGCCACAGCGTGAGCGCGAACTGCCTGCGCTCAGATGCGACCGCGGGTGGCGTCCAGGTAGTGAACGACACGGACCAGACCTTCCGTTGTGCGGATCATTTCAAGGGGCTTGCCGCCCAGCGCCAGGTTTTCATTGGTCAGCCACAGCCGGGCCTGGTCGCCGTGGCCCAGGATGGCATCGAGCGATCGGAACAGGCGCACGAACAGAACACCGAATTCCCACTCCTTGCGGTGCGCATCGAGCACATAGCCGCCAGATGCCATGCGCGATACCGATGCCGTGCTGATGCCCAGCACGCTTGCCACCACCGCCTGGCTGATGCCGAGGAAGCCGGCGGCGCGCATCACCGCCTTGGTCAGCGTGGTGCCGGGGTCGGGGCCGCCGGCGGGATCGGTTTCCGGAATCCGCCTGGATTGCATCGCCATCACTCCTGTTTCTTCAGAAATATTATAGGCGATGCATTTCAGAAGGGAAGCGATTGCTGAAAAGCCAGCAAACTACGGCGGCGTCAGTAGGTCTCGATATGGAGCCGGCCCTCCGCTTTCATTGCGGCCTCGATCTCCGGCCACGCGTGCCCGGCGCCGGCGCACACCACTTCGAATGCCTCGAGCACGCCTGCCTCCATGCCCTTCAGTCCGCAGATATAGACATGGCCGTTGGGATCGGCCAGCAGCGCGGCGGCGCTGTCCGCGGCATCGCGGATCGCGTCCTGCACGTAGCGGCGCGGCGCGGCGGGATCGCGCGAGAAGGCGAAATGGATGTCGAGGAAATCCTTGGGCAGCTTCAGCAGCGGGCCGAAGTAGGGCAGTTCGTTGGCGTTGCGCGCACCGAAGAACAGCTGCCGGCGCCCGCCGAAGTGCGCCATGTTGCGGCGCATGCGCTCGGTCATGGCGCGCATCGGGGCTGAGCCCGTGCCGGTGCAGATCATCATGATGCTGGCCTCGGCATGGTTGGGCATCAGGAAGGTCGATCCGAACGGCCCCACCACCTGTACGCTGTCGCCCTTGGCCAGGTCGCACAGGTAGTTGGACGCGACGCCCCGCACCGGCTTGCCGTCGTGGTCCTGGTCGACCCGTTTGACGGTCAGCGCCAGGTTGTTGTAGCCCGGGCGCTCGCCGTCGCGTGGGCTGGCCACCGAGTACAAGCGGATGTAGTGCGGCTTGCCCGACGCATCCGTGCCGGGCGGCACGATGCCGATCGACTGGCCTTCCAGGATCGGGAAGAAGTGCGTGCCGAAATCCAGCACGATATGGTGGATGTCGCTGGATGCGTCCTCGGCGGTCAGCCGGTAGTTGCCGGCCACGGTCGCCGTGACCGGCGCGCGCGCGCCATGCAGGTTCACATAGGGATGGGCCGCCGACCACGGCGCACGCGGCGAGGTGTGGCGGCTGGTTTCCACGGACTGGATGGCGGCGTCGGGCGCGGCGCCGGTTGCGGTGCCGCCGCTGAGGGTTGCCTGCGGCGCGTCACCCAGGTCGGCCAGTTCCGGCAGCGGCACTTCGGCCGGCAACTCGTCCCACAGCAGTTGCGCCTCGATCGGGTAGGCCTGGCCGCGCAGCATGGTGCGCCAGTTGTCGATGGCGCCGGTCGGGCAGGGCGACAGGCAGGCGTTGCAGCCGTTGCACACGTCCGCCCTGACCACGTAGTTGCGGTCGTCGTGGGTGATGGCATCGATCGGGCAGGTGTCCTCGCAGGTATTGCAGCGGATGCAGATTTCCGGATCGATCAGGTGCTGCTTGATGATGTCGGGGGCGCCCATGGCGTGTCTCCGGTGGCTCCTGGCCTGTCCTTGTGGTTCTGGTTCAGTTGAAACGGACGTACTCGAAATCCATTGGCTGGCGGTTGATGCCCACCGCAGGCGGCGCGATCCAGTTGGCGTACTTGCCCGGCTCCACCACGCGGCCCATCAGCGAGGCAACAAAGGCGCGGTCTTCATCGGTGGCCAGCCACTTGCGTTCGTTGGCCTTCCATTCGGCTTCGGAAATCAGCTGGCCCTCGGGCGAGACGTGCACATTGGCCAGCGTGCCGATCTTGCGGTTGAAGGCCTTGTGCGGCACGGTCAGGCGGAACGCGATGCCGGCCTTTTCGATGACCTTGTTCCAGCGCGCCACGCCGCCCATGCTGTCCTTGATGTAGTCGTCGCGCAGCACTTCATTAAGCGCATTGAGCATCGGCACCTCGCGCTCGCCCAGGTGGCCGTCGCGCACTTCCAGCACGCGGTAGACATCGCTCTTGAGCAGGTGGTCGTCGGCGCGCTTGCCTTCCTCGAAGCGGCCCTTCAGGCCGGCGCTGTAGAAGGTGGCGGCGTTGGACGACTGGTCGGCGCCGAACAGGTCGATGGTGACGCTGTAGTGGAAGTTCAGGTAGCGCTGGATGGTCTCCAGGTCGATCACCCCCGCGGCGCGCACTTCGGCTGGGTCTTCGATGCCGCGTTCGCGCATCACCTCGCAGGTGCGCTGGAGCACGCGCGACACGCCGGATTCACCCACGAACATATGGTGCGCTTCCTCGGTCAGCATGAAGCGCGTGGTGCGCGCCAGCGGATCGAAGCCGGACTCGGCCAGCGCGCACAGCTGGAACTTGCCGTCGCGGTCGGTGAAGTAGGTGAACATGAAGAACGCCAGCCAGTCCGGCGTGCGCTCGTTGAAGGCGCCGAGGATGCGCGGGTTGTCCTGGTCGCCGGAGCGGCGCTCCAGCAGCGCCTCGGCTTCCTCGCGGCCGTCGCGGCCGAAATAGCGGTGCAGCAGGTACACCATCGCCCACAGGTGGCGGCCTTCCTCCACATTGACCTGGAACAGGTTGCGCAGGTCGTACAGGCTCGGCGCGGTCAGGCCCAGGTGGCGCTGCTGCTCGACCGAAGCAGGCTCGGTGTCGCCCTGCGTCACGATGATGCGGCGCAGGTTGGCGCGGTGCTCGCCCGGCACGTCTTGCCAGGCGGCTTCGCCCTTGTGCTCGCCAAAGTGGATCCTGCGCTCGGGGTCGGCCGGCTGCAGGAAGATGCCCCAGCGGTAGTCCGGCATCTTGACGTGGTCGAAGTGCGCCCAGCCCGATGGATCGACCGACACCGCGGTGCGCAGGTAGACATCGAAGTTGTGCGAGCCGTCCGGCCCCATGTCGCGCCACCAGTCGAGGAACGCCGGTTGCCAGTGTTCCAGCGCGCGCTGCAGCGCGCGGTCGTCGGACAGGTTGACGTTGTTGGGGATCTTCTGGCTGTAGTCGATGCTCACGTGCTGTCTCCTTGTTGTCTGGCGGGGGGCGGGCGCTATACCCGGTCCCAGTCGAAGCGTGCCTTGTTGCCGCTGCCGAAGACCTTCAGCGCGCCGTTCTCGCCGACGGCGTTGGGGCGCTGGAAGATCCAGTTCTGCCATGCGGTCAGGCGGCCGAAGATGCGCGTTTCCATGGTCTCGGCGCCGCCGAAGCGCAGGTTGGCTTCCATCCCGGTCAGTGCATCCGGCGACAGGCTGGCGCGTTCTTCCAGGGCGATGCGGATTTCGTCCTCCCAGTCGATATCGTCGGGCGCGGCGGTGATCAGCCCGAGCGAGTCGGCGCTGAGCGCATCCAGCGGCGCGCCGATGTGCTCGCGCACCGCGGTGAGCGCGGCCTCGTCGCCATAGAAGCGCGCCGCCAGCCGGGTTTGCCCATTGGGCATGGGGTAGTGGCCGAAGTTGAGCGCGGAGGCGAACACGCGCGGCGCGTCGTCTGGGGCGTCGGGCAGGTGCAGCATGTAGCTGCGGTCGGCGGCCAGCGCCAGTTCCAGCAGCGTGCCGGCAAAGCAGGAATCGGCTTCGATCAGCGCGATCAGGCTGCGCGACGACACATCCAGCCGCGCCAGCGTGCGGCGCAGCATGCCGATGGTCTCGCGCACGAACCAGTGGCCGGCATGCGCCTGCAGCAGCGCATCGGCGGCCAGCACCGCGGCCGCGTCGCCATCGGTCTTGAGCACCCAGATGCCGATATCCAGATGGTTGGCGCGCAGCGTCAGGATGGCGTCGTCGAGCTCGCGCGCCATCTTCAGCGGCCACCATTGCGCGCCGGCCGCGACCACCCCGGCGAGATCCGCGGGCTGGTGCTTGTCGGGCCCGAATACGGTCAGCGTGGCCTTGCGCGCCGCGGCATCGACATGCACGCGCACGGTCTCGTAGCGGTAGCCGTCGGGCTCGATGGTGCGCGACAGTGGTGTCAGCGTGATGCCGTGGTGGCCCTGTGGCCGGTCGCTGGTGGCCGCCAGCGCCGCCGCGCGCTCGGCGATATGCTCGGCAAAGCGCGCCGGCTTGACCACTTCGTCAACCAGCTTCCAGTCCTTGGCACGCTGGCCGCGCACGCCTTCCGTGGTGGTGCAGAAGATGTCCGCGTGGTCGCGGCGCACGTGGCGCTTGTCGGTCACGCGGGTCAGGCCGCCGGTGCCGGGCAGCACGCCCAGCAGCGGCACCTCGGGCAGGCTTACCGCGGACGAGCGGTCGTCGACCAGCACGATCTCGTCGCACGCCAGCGCCAGTTCATAGCCGCCGCCGGCGGTGGTGCCGTTGCAGGCGGCAATGAACTTCAGCCCCGAGTGCCGGCTGGCATCCTCGATGGCATTGCGGGTCTCGTTGGTGAACTTGCAGAAGTTGACCTTCCACGCATGCGACGACAGCCCCAGCATGAAGATATTGGCGCCCGAGCAGAAGATGCGGTCGCGCGCGCTGGTCAGCACCACGGTGCGCACTTCGGGATGCTCGAAGCGGATGCGCTGCAGCGCGTCGTGCAGTTCGATATCGACGCCGAGGTCGTAGGAATTGAGCTTCAGCGCGTAGCCGGGGCGCAACCCTCCTTCCTCGTCGACGTCCATCGCCAGGGTGGCGACGGGGCCGTCGAAACTCAGTTTCCAGTGGCGGTACTGGTCGGGATGACGCTCGAAGGTGATGGGTGCGTCTGACGGGGCTGACTGGTCAGGGCGCAGTGGGGCGGTTGCCGGCGCGGACATGGCTGTCTCCTGAATGCACTATAGTGCCTTGCGGCTTTTGATGAAATATAGTGCATGGAGGCGGCCGGCGCAATGTCTTTGTCACCCGCGCGGCCGGCGGCGTAGTCAGGCGCCGGCCGCCTGGAGCTGGGCGCGCAACTGCTGCAGCGAGGCGGCGGCGTCCTGGCCGCTGGTGTCGATCGAGATATCGGCGCGGTCATAGAGCGGCGCGCGAGCCTGCAGGATGCGGCGCAGGTCGGCCATAGCCTCGCGGTTGCCTTCCATCGGCCGCATGTCGCCCTGGGCTACCACGCGCGCCATGTGCTCCTCCGGCGAGGTGCGCACCCAGATGGTATAGCACTGCGACAGCAGCAGGTTGAAGGTGGCCGGTTCAGAGACCAGGCTGCCCGGCGTGGCCAGCACCAGGCGGTCGTGCTCGCGCAGGGTGCGCTCCAGTGCGCGCATTTCGTAGCGGCGGTAGGCCGCCTGGCCGTAGAGCGAATGGATTTCCGACAGGCTGGCGCCGGCTTCCTGCTCGATCACGGTGTTCAGTTCGACAAAGGGCACGTCCCTGGCCGCTGCCAGCGCGCGGCCCAGGGTCGATTTGCCGGCGCCGCGCAGGCCGATCAGCGCGATGCGGCGGTGTCGCGCATCGCCGGACTCTGCCGGAGCCAGTGCATGGCGGCAGGCTTCACGCACGCGCGCCAGGTCGCCCGCGGGCAACTGCGCCAGCCATTGCACCATCTGCGCAAATTCGGTGGCCTGCTCGCCGTTCAGGCCGTCCACTTCGGCCAGCACCACCGGCAGCGGCACGTCGAGCGCGCGCGCCACCTGGCGCAGCAGCAGCACCGACGCATTGCCGGTGCCGGTTTCCAGGTTGGCCAGGTAGCGCTCGGACACGCCGGCGCCGCGCGCCAGGTCCTTGCGCGACATGCCGCGCGAGGCCCGCAGCGAACGGATGCGCTCGCCCAGCAGCGTCAGGTAGGGGTCGCGCTCGGCGTTGGCGGCTGCGGCGGGCGCATCCCCGGCGGGGCGCGTGTCGGCTTCGGTCTCGTTGGCGGGCAGCGGGGCGGGATCGCGGCGCATGGTGGTGGTTTCGGGTTGGCCGGCAGAAAAAGCAAGGGCGCATTATACGAGCAGCCTTGGTGCGCCAAGTGGCGCGGCAGGCAGTCGCTTCGATAAAGTCTGTCCTATAGTGCATCCCCTCGCTTGCATAATAGTTGATATGAAATAAAATGCATCAACAAGCGGATGCCGGCATGCACGTTGGCGGACATCGGCAAGCAGAACAGCGACTGGACTGACGCTGGCGCGGCGCCCATGGCCCGCGGCGCGACACCAAGGAGTGGAGACAATGACGCCCCCCAATACCGCCGCCGGCATGCCAGCGGCAGCATCGCCCGTGCCGCCGGCTGTTCCACCCGCTACCGATGCCGTGGCGGCACTGCCCACCTGCTACAACGCCGCCGAGGACCTGCTGTCGCGCAATCTCGAGGCCGGGCGCGGGGCCAGGACAGCCTACATCGACGACACCGCCTCGCTGACTTATGCCGAGCTCGATGCCCGTGCCCGCCGCTTTGCCGGCGCGCTGCGCGACGCGGGCTTGCGCCAGGAAGAGCGGCTGCTGCTGTGCGCGCTCGATACCATTGATTTCCCCACGGTATTTCTCGGCTGCCTGCTGGCGGGTGTGGTGCCGGTGGCGGTCAATACCCTGCTGACCGCGGACGATTACGCCTACATGCTTGGCCACAGCGGCGCGCGCGCCGTGGTGGTGTCGGAGCCGCTGCTGCCGGTGATGAAGGCCGCCATCGACAAGAGCGGGCTGGCGCCGATGGTGATCCAGGCGGCGCCGCATGCCGACGGCGCGCCGGCATGCAGCGTGGGCGCGATGCTGGCGCGCACGCGTTCTCCCGCGCAGGCCGTGCGCAGCGGCCCGGACGACATGGCGTTCTGGCTGTATTCGTCGGGCTCGACCGGACGGCCCAAGGGCACCGTGCACACACATGGCAACCTGTTCCATACGGCTGACCTGTATGCGCGCCAGGTGCTGGGCATCCGGGAGGACGACGTGGTGTTCTCGGCCGCCAAGCTGTTCTTTGCCTATGGGCTGGGCAATGCGCTGACTTTTCCGATGTCGGTCGGGGCCACTACCGTGCTGATGTCCGAGCGGCCCACGCCGGCAGCCGTGTTCAGGCGGCTGCGCGAGCAGCGGCCCACAGTGTTCTGCGGCGTGCCCACGCTGTTTGCGGGCATGCTGGCGGCGCCTGAGCTGCCGCCGCGCGCCGAGGTGGCGTTGCGTGTATGCACCTCCGCCGGCGAGGCCCTGCCGCGCGATATCGGCGAACGCTTCCTGGCGCATTTTGGCTGCGACATCCTGGATGGCATCGGCTCCACCGAGATGCTGCATATCTTCCTGTCGAACCGGCCGGGCGAGGTGCGCTACGGCACCACCGGCAAGCCCGTGCCTGGCTACGCGCTGAAGCTGCTGGACGAGCGCGGCGAGCCGTGCGCGCCCGGCGAGATCGGCGACCTCTATATCAAGGGCCCCAGTGCCGCGCTGATGTACTGGTGCAACCGCGACAAGAGCCGCGATACCTTCGTCGGGGAATGGACGCGCAGCGGCGACAAGTACCTGTGCGATGCCGATGGCTACTACACCTATGCCGGCCGCAGCGACGACATGCTCAAGGTCGGCGGCATCTACGTGTCGCCGTTCGAGGTCGAGGCCGCGCTGGCGCAGCACCCGGCCGTGCTGGAGGCGGCGGTGATCGGCGTCACCGATGCCGACGAACTGGTCAAGCCCAAGGCCTTTGTCGTGCTGCGGCCCGGCCAGCAATGGCATGACGGCATGGCGGCGGAACTGCAGGCCTTTATCAAGTCGCGCCTCGCGCCATACAAGTACCCGCGCCAGATCGAATGCGTGCCCGAACTGCCCAAGACCGCGACCGGCAAGATCCAGCGCTTCCGCCTGCGCCAGCGCGAGCAGGCTGCGCGGGAGGCGGCGCAATGAAGCGCCCGCAGCTTCTGGACATTCCTTCTGAACCGATGCAAGACAACAACGTGCCCATGCAAAGCAGCCTGGTGGAAATCCCCTTCGACAAGCGCCGTATCCGGATCGAGTACCAGTGGCTGCGGCCTGAACGCGCGCAGCGCCCGCTGGTGGTGTTCCTGCATGAGGGGCTGGGCTCGGTCAGCATGTGGCGCGATTTCCCGCGCGATTTTTGCGAGGCCGGCGACTATCGCGGCCTGGTGTTCTCGCGCTACGGCTACGGAGGTTCGACGCCGCGGCCGCACGACGAAAAATGGCGTCCCGACTTCATGCATCGCCAGGCACGCGAGGCGCTGCCCGCTTTGTTCGACGCACTCGACATCGGTCCCGGCCGCACGCACGGCATGCCCTGGCTGCTGGGCCACAGCGACGGCGGCTCGATCGCGCTGATCCACGCCGCCAGCTTTCCGCAGGCGGTTGCCGGCATCACCGTGCTGGCGCCGCATATCGTGGTGGAAGACCTGTCGGTGCGCAGCATCGCGGGCACGCGCCAGGCTTACCTGGAAACCGACCTGCGCCAGCGGCTGGCGCGCCATCATGACGACGTCGATTCGGCCTTCTGGGGCTGGAACGATATCTGGCTCGACCCCGGATTCCGCCAGTGGGACCTGCGTCCGCTCCTGTCCGGGCTGCGCTGCCCCGTGCTGGCGGTGCAGGGCGAGGACGACGAATACGGCACCATGGCGCAGATCGAGGGTATCCATCGATATGCCCCCCAGACCACCTTGCTTAAACTCGCGCGATGTGGACATTCGCCACATCGCGACCAAAAAGATCCGTTGACGCTGGCCGCGGTTCGGCATATAAACGCATATACTTCAAACCTAAAATAATTCGGCTTCCCGCCTGTTGCGAAGGGTCCTCACGGTGCATGCGCCGGCGCGGGACACGGCAAGGGCAGGGGTGACCGGCAACGGTCCAGCGAGCCACCGGCTTGACCACCAGGAGACACCATGCGTCGCTTCACCTCGCGCAGGCTTGCGCCTGCCTGCCTTGCCGTCGCCACCGTCTTTGCCATGGCCGGCGCGTCCGCGCAGCCGGCGGCCCCCGCACCCGCTGCGCCGGGGGGCAAGATCAAGGTCGGCTTCATGCTGCCGTACACCGGCACCTACGCGGCCCTGGGTACGGCCATCGAAAACGGCTTCCGCATGTACGTGCAGCAGCAGGGCGGCAAGCTCGGCGGACGCGACATCGAGTACTTCAAGGTCGACGATGAATCCGATCCGGCCAAGGCGCCGGAGAACGCCACCAAGCTGGTCAAGCGCGACCAGGTCGACGTGGTGGTCGGCACGGTGCATTCGGGCGTGCAGATGGGCATCGTCAAGGTGGCCAAGGAGAACAACACGCTGCTGATCATCCCCAATGCCGGCGTGGACGAGGCCACCGGTCCGCTGTGCGGCCCCAATATCTTCCGCACCTCGTTCTCGAACTGGCAGCCGGGCTACGCCATGGGCCAGGTGCTGGGCGAGCGCGGCCTGAAGAAGGTGGTGACGCTGACCTGGAAATACGCCGCCGGCGAACAGTCGGTGAAAGGCTTCAAGGAGGCGTTCGAGGCCAAGGGCGGCAAGGTGGTGAAGGAACTGAACCTGCCGTTCCCCAATGTCGAGTTCCAGGCGCTGATCACCGAAGTGGCGTCGCTCAAGCCTGACGCCGTGTTCGTGTTCTTTGCCGGCGGCGGCGCGGTCAAGTTCGTCAAGGACTGGGCTGCGGCGGGGCTCAAGGACAAGATCCCGCTGTACGGCTCGGGCTTCCTGACCGACGGCACGCTCGAGGCACAGGGCAACGCCGCGCAGGGGCTGGAAACCACGCTGCACTACGCCGATGGCCTGACCAACCCGCGCGACAAGAATTTCCGCCTGGACTACGCCAAGACCTACAAGCTGCAGCCCGACGTGTACGCAGTGCAGGGCTACGATGCCGCCCAGCTGCTGGCGGCCGGCGCCACGGCGGTGAAGGGCGACATGACGCGCAAGGCCGACCTGTACAAAGCCATGGGCGCGGCCAGGATCGACAGCCCGCGCGGCGCCTTCACGCTGTCCAAGGCGCATAACCCGGTGCAGGACTTCTACCTGCGCAAGGTCGACGGGCGCGAGAACAAGGTCAGCTCGGTGGCGGTGAAGGCGCTGGCTGATCCAGCGCGCGGTTGCCGGCTGTAAGGCCATCCCGGCCTGTCGGTTTGCGCCCCTCTCCCGCTTGCCGGAGAGGGGCGGGGGAGAGGGCAGAAGCCCCCACGAAATGAAGGCCTTCGCATCCCGCAAGCGCCGGACCTCTCCCCAACCCCTCTCCCGCGCGCGGGAGAGGGGAGCCTGCCACCGGCATGTGTGGCGCTGTAGGTAATTTGGTGCATTACCCCGCATGGATATCGTTTCCTTCCTGATCCAGTGCCTGAACAGCGTGCAGTACGGCCTGCTGCTGTTCCTGGTGGCCAGCGGCCTGACGCTGATCTTCGGCATCATGGGCGTGATCAATCTCGCCCACGGCAGCTTCTACATGCTGGGCGCCTACCTGGCCTTCACGCTCGCCGGCCTGACCGGCAACCTGTTCATCGCCATCCCGCTCGGCATCGTGCTGGCGGTGGCATTCGGCTACGTGCTGGAATGGGCCTTCTTCAGCTACCTGTATGAGCGCGACCACCTGCAGCAGGTGCTGATGACCTACGGGCTGATCCTGGTGTTCGAGGAGTTGCGCAGCATCCTGGTCGGCGATGACGTGCACGGCGTGCAGGTGCCTGCGCTGCTGGACGGCGCGTTGGCGATCGGCAACGACATGACCTATCCGGTGTACCGCCTCTTTATCTCCGCGATATGCCTGGTGGTGGCCCTGGCGATGTACTACGTGATCCGGCGCACCCGGCTGGGCATGATGATCCGCGCCGGCGCCACCAACCGCGAGATGGTGCAGTCGCTGGGCATCAACATCACGGTGCTGTACCGCTTCGTGTTCGCGCTGGGCGTGGCGCTGGCGGTGCTGGCCGGCATGATCGCCGCGCCGGTGTCGTCGGTCTATCCGGGCATGGGCGCGCAGGTGCTGATCGTCTGCTTCGTGGTGGTGGTGATCGGCGGCATCGGCTCGGTCAAGGGCGCGCTGGTGGCGTCGCTGCTGCTGGGTTTCGTCGATACCTTCGGCAAGGTGTTCTGGCAGGAGGCGGCCGGCGTGCTGATCTACCTGCTGATGGCGGTGATCCTGCTGTGGAAGCCGCAGGGGCTGTTCAAGGCAGGATGACATGAATCCGACGACATTGCCGGCGCGCCGGCACTCCTCGCGCAACACCACGCTGGCCACCGGGCTGGGTTGGCTGGTGGCGTTCGCGGTGCTGGCGGCACTGCCGCTGCTGCTGACCGCGGACAGCAACAAGTTCTACATCGAGCTGCTCAGCAAGGTGATGATCATGGCGATCTTCGCGCTGTCGCTGCAGCTGCTGATCGGCTACACCGGGCTGGTCAGCCTGGGCCATGCCGCGTACTTCGCCATGGCGGCGTATGCCACCGCAGTACTGGCGCCGCAGGCCGGGCCGGGCAACGGCTGGCTGCTGCTGGCGGGGGCGCTGGCCGCATCCGCGTTGTTGGCGCTGGTGGTTGGGGCGCTGGTGCTGCGCACCCGCGGTGTGTATTTCATCATGGTGACGCTGGCGTTCGCGCAGATGGTGTATTTCGTCTTCCACGACACCAAGATCGCGGGCGGCAGCGATGGCACCTATATCTACTTCCGGCCGGAATTCCCGGTGCCCGGCGAGCACCTGCTGACGGTCAACGATCCCACGCATTTCTACTGGCTGGTCTGGCTCGGGCTGGTGCTGACGGTGGCGGTGCTGGCGCTGGTGCTGCGCTCGCGCTTCGGGCACGCGCTGGTCGGCATCCGCCACAACGAGCAGCGCATGCGCGCGGCGGGCTATGCCACTCACCGCTACCAGCTTGGCGCCTTTGTCGCGGGCGGGATGCTGGCGGGACTGGCTGGGTTTCTGTATGCGATCCAGTTTGGCTTCGTCAATCCGGAGATCGCGTCGTGGCACCAGTCCGGCAACGCCATGCTGATGGTGATCCTGGGCGGCGTGGGCAGCCTGGCCGGCGCGGTGCTGGGCGCGTTCTCGTTCGTGCTGCTGGCCGAGTGGTTCAGTACGCTGACCAAGCACTGGCAGCTGCTGATGGGCGGCTTCATCATCGTCGCGGTGGCGCTGCTGCCGCGCGGGCTGGTCAGCCTGCCGTCGGTGTTGCGGCACGGCCGCCGCGGGCGCCGCAATGGCGATGCCGGCACCGGCACGGATGAGCCCGCGGGCACTGCGGACAGCCGCAGCGAAGGACGCCGCAATACGGAGGCCGCATGACATCGCAAGGAATCCCGATCCTGCAGGCGCAGCAACTGACCCGGCGCTTTGGCGGCCTGACCGCCGTGGCGGGCGTCGACCTGTCGCTGTCTCTGCATGAGATCCATGCCGTGATCGGCACCAACGGCGCGGGCAAGTCCACGCTGATCAATATGCTGTCCGGCGAACTGCCGCCGTCGTCCGGCCGCCTGCGCCTGAAGGGCGAGGACGTCACCGGCTGGTCGCAGCCGCGGCTGGCGCGCCATGGGGTGGGGCGCAGCTACCAGCGCAACAATATCTTCCTGCCGCTGACGGTGCGCGAAAACTGCCGGCTGGCCGCGCAATCGCGCGCGCAGCGTGCGTGGCGGCTGTGGGAAAGCGCCCAGGGCTGCCGCACCAGCGCCACGCTGGCCGACGAGGCGCTGGAGCGGGCCGGCTTGGCGCCGCTGGCGGACCGGCTTGCCAGCGACCTGGCCCATGGCCAGAAGCGGCAGCTGGAGGTGGCAATGTGCCTGGCCACGCAGCCGGTCGCATTGCTGCTGGACGAGCCGCTGGCCGGCATGGGCGCGGAAGAGTCGGCGCGGATGCTGGCGCTGCTGCGCGGCCTGCGCGAGGGCCACGCCATCCTGCTGGTCGAGCATGACATGGACGCGGTGTTCTCGGTTGCCGACCGCATCACCGTGATGGTCAACGGCGCCGTGATTGCCACGGGCAGCCCCGAGGCGATCCGGACCAACCACGAGGTCCAGGTCGCCTACCTGGGCGAGGAAGAGAGCGAGCCCGCATGAACGCACCGATCAATTCGCCGATGATCGAGGCCACCGGCATCAACGCCTGGTATGGCTCAAGCCACGTGCTGCGCGACGTCGACTTCACCGTGGGCGTGGGCGAAACGGTCGGGCTGCTGGGCCGCAACGGCATGGGCAAGAGCACGCTGCTGCGCACGCTGCTGGGCCATGTGCGCCAGCGCCAGGGGCAGATCCGCGTGGCCGGCCGCGACGTCTCGCGCGCGCAGCCGTTCGAGGTGGCGCGCCTGGGCGTGGCCTACGTGCCGGAGGGCCGCGGCATCTTCCCCAGCCTGTCGGTGCGCGAAAACCTGCTGATGGCCGCGCGCAAGGGCTGTAACGGCCGCAACGACTGGGACGAGGCGCGCGTGCTCGACCTGTTCCCGCGCCTGAAGGAACGCCTGTCCCATGGCGGCCAGCAGTTGTCCGGCGGCGAGCAGCAGATGCTGTCCATCGGCCGCGCGCTGATGACCAATCCCGACTGCCTGGTGCTGGACGAGGCCACCGAAGGGCTGGCCCCGCGCATCGTGCGCGAGATCTGGGAGGTCATCGCCACCGTGCGCGGCACCGGCATCGCCTCGGTCGTGGTCGACCGCAATTTCCGCTCGGTGCTGGCGCATGCCGACCGTGCCGTGGTGCTGGAGAAGGGCCGGGTGGTGATGGCCGGCCCCGCGTCGGACCTTGCCGGCAAGCCCGAAGCCCTGGACCGCTACCTGGGTGTTTGAGATGGAAAGCGCCGCATAAGGCGCTTATGTTGTCATGCCGCAACGCCGCTTGCAGGCGCAAGGACACGCTGTTTTGCTCTCCCAGGGCTTGACCATCCGCCGCTTCCCTCCCATCCTTGCGAAGTCACGAAAGCGGCATCCCTGTTTGCCGCAGTGGTCGATAGTCGACAGTTCATCTAGAATTGCGCGCGTTTGTGCAATGCAATAAGAACCGCAAGCAGAACCGGAAACGGGCGCAGCAAGCTGTTGCGCTGGATGGGACCGGGCCGCGGCAGAGCCAACAAACCTGCCGGCGACCTGGTCGAGCAGACCCAATTTCATGACCCAATCCACAACCAGCCATTATTTTGTCGAGAGCCCGAGCACGCGCGCCCTGGTGCTCGGCGCGGTAGGCGTCGTCTTCGGCGACATCGGCACCAGCCCGCTGTATGCCCTCAAGGAGTGCTTCAGCAAGGAGCACGGCATCATGTTCAGCCCGGAGGCCGTGCTGGGCATTATCTCGATGCTGTTCTGGGCCATGATCATCGTGGTCTCGATCAAGTACGTGGTCTTCGTGATGCGGGCCGACAACGACGGCGAAGGCGGCGTGCTGGCGCTGATGGCACTGGTGCTGCGCACCGTGGCACCACGCTCCGGCAAGGCCAGGATGCTGATGATGCTGGGCATCTTCGGCGCCTGCATGTTCTACGGTGACGCGGTCATCACGCCGGCGATCTCGGTACTGTCGGCGGTGGAAGGGCTGGAGATCGCCGCGCCGCAGCTGTCGCAGTTCGTGATACCGATCACACTGGTGATCCTGGCGGCGCTGTTTCTGATCCAGCGCCACGGCACCGCCACCATGGGCAAGCTGTTCGGGCCGATCATGACCGCCTGGTTCCTGGCGCTGGGTGCGCTGGGGATCTACCAGCTGGTGCAGGCGCCTGAAATCCTGAAGGCGGTCAACCCGTACTACGCGGTCACCTTCCTGGTGGAGCATGCGCTGCAGGCCTTTATCGTGCTGGGCTCCGTATTCCTGGTGCTGACCGGGGCGGAGGCGCTGTACGTCGATATGGGCCACTTCGGCGCGCGCCCGATCCGCATCGGCTGGTTCGCGCTGGTGATGCCCTGCCTGATGCTGAACTACTTTGGCCAGGGCGCGATGCTGCTGCACAACCCGGCCGGCGCCGAGAACCCGTTCTACCTGATGGTGCCTGAGCTGCTGCAGATCCCGATGGTGCTGCTGGCCACCTGCGCCACCGTGATCGCCTCGCAGGCGGTGATCTCCGGTGCATTCTCGCTGACCAGCCAGGCGATCCAGCTGGGCTTCCTGCCGCGCATGCGCGTGCGCTACACCTCGGCTGCCGAGATCGGCCAGATCTACCTGCCGGTGATCAACTGGCTGCTGCTGGTGCTGGTGATCGGCGTGGTGATCTCGTTCAAGAAGTCAGAGAACCTGGCCGCCGCCTACGGCATCGCCGTGACCACCACCATGGTCATCACCACCGTCCTGGCCGCGGTGTGCATGCGCAACGTCTGGAAGTGGAACCCCGCGCTGGTCGCGGTGGTCGGGCTGGGCTTCATCCTGGTGGACCTTGCGTTCTTTGCCGCCAACCTGCTCAAGGTTGCCGAAGGCGGCTGGTTCCCGCTGCTGCTGGGCAGCACCACGTTCTTCCTGCTGATGACCTGGTACAGCGGCCGCAAGCTGCTGCGCGCGCGCAGCCTGGAAGACGGCATCCCGCTCGAACCCTTTATCGCCGGGCTGCTGGCGCACCCGCCGCACCGGGTCGAGGGCACCGCGGTGTTCCTGACCGGCAATACCGAGGCCGTGCCGGTATCGCTGCTGCACAACCTGAAGCACAACCGCGTGCTGCATGAGCGCGTGGTGTTCCTGACCTTCGTCACGCGCGACATCCCCTACGTTGACGACGACCAGCGCCTGAGCTGCAAGGACCTGGGCGGCGGCGTCTTTATCCTGAAGTCCGAATACGGCTTCAAGGAAACGCCCGATGTGCAGAGGGTGCTGGACCTGGCCGACCGCAAGCTTGGCATGCACTTCGAGCTGATGGAGACCTCATTCTTCATCGCGCGCGAATCGGTGATTCCGTCCAAGCTGCCGGGCATGCCGATGTGGCGCGAGAGCCTGTTCGCCTGGATGCACCAGAACGGCGCCAAGCCGTCGGACTTCTTCCAGATTCCGGCCAACCGGGTGGTGGAGCTGGGCACCAAGGTCGAGATCTGAACGCGCGGGCCCCGGCGCCCGCTTCCGTCGAGCCTCAGCAACCCCCGGACGCGCCGCCAGGCGATCCGGGGGTTTTGCTTTTTGCCCGGCTTGCGCCGCCTGCCTGCCATGCGCCACCCGTACCTGCCAGCGTCCGATTTTCCCGCTATCCGCCCCCCTTGAAATCCGCGCGGGACAGCACTAATTATGGATTGCCCAGTCGTCGCGGCAACGCGGCACTGCGTGTTTTCCGTTGGTTTGCAGCGGCCTGGCAGGAGACCAGGTGCACTACATCAGGGTCCTGCGCCTCCCCGCTGCATAGAAGGAGGATCTAACCATGAGTGACTTCTTTTTCGGGACCGACCCGTTCAGTGAATTCGACCGGATGCAACGGCAGATGGCGAATCTCTTCGGCGGGTTTCCAACCAGCCTGCGCTCCGGGCGTTTCGGGGGTTTCCCTCCGCTGAATATCGGCACGACCGATGACTCGATCGAGATCGTGGTGTTCGCACCCGGCATCAAGACGGACCAGCTCGAGGTATCGATCGACAAGGGCCTGCTGACCATCAGCGGCGAGCGAGCCCAGGTGCAGCCGGAAGGCGCAGCCGAGGTGCGGCCCTATGCGCAGGAGCGCTTCTTCGGCAGTTTCCGCCGCGTGATCGAATTGCCGCAGTCGGCCGATCCCGACAAGGTGCAGGCACGCTATGCCAACGGCTGCCTGTCGATCAGCGTAGGCAAGCGCGAAGCGTCGCGTCCGCGCGCGATCACCGTCAGCTAACGTGAGGAGGAAGCCATGAGCGATTCGAACCAGGTCGTCCAGCGCGACCAGAACGCAAGCGGCCAGGGTGACCAGGGCGCTGTCGCGCAACGTCGCGCGGAAACCCAGGCCATGACGCTGGTGCCCGCGGTCGATATCTACGAGACTCCCGCCGGGGTCACGCTGTGGGCGGATCTGCCCGGCGTGCCGCGCGAGAACCTCGAGGTCAACGTGCACGACAGCAGCCTGCGCATCGAAGGCGAAGCCGTCGTGCCGACGCCCGCGAGCCTGCGCGTGCAGCTTGCCGAGATTCGGCAGCCGCGCTATGCGCGCACGTTTACGCTCAGCCCGGATCTCGACGCTTCGCGCATCGAGGCCAACCTGCAGGACGGCGTGCTGAAGCTGACGATCCCGCGCAGGGAAGAGGCGAGGCCGCGGCGGATCGAGGTGTCGGCCGGCTGAGGCTGCGCGCGTGCCTGGTGCTTGGGCACGCTGCGTGAGTGCTCCCTCTCCCGCTTGCGGGAGAGGGAGCACTCACGGTCAGGCAAGTACCTCGGGCTGCGCCACATGTCGAAACTCATCCCTGGCTCACCAACGTCCTTGCCTCCGTCACGTGCGTGCGATACGCCTCGAAGATCCGCCGCAGCGCCGCTTCCATGCTGATCCCGGGCTTCCAGCCCAGTTCTTCGATGGTGTTGCCGATCTTCGGCACGCGGTGCTGCACATCCTGGTAGCCCTTGCCGTAGAAGTCGCCCGAGGAGGTCTCGATGATCTGCGTCTTGCGCGCTTTCTCCGCGTATTCCGGGTAGTCGGCTGCCATCTTCAGCATCATCTCGGCCAGTTCGCGCACCGAGTGGATATTGCCCGGGT
>NZ_JBYSZI010000073.1:23483-27164 GCF_058787075.1 Cupriavidus sp. FW305-46 | reverse complement strand
GGGGGTCGGGGGGGCGGGGCGGGGGTCGGCGAACTCGCGGGCGCCGGAAGAGCGGCCGGCGGGCAGCACCAGTTCGATGCGCACGCCGTGGCCGGGGCGGGCCTGCACGTGCAGCTGCGCCCCCAGCCGCGCCGCGCGCTCGCGCATGATGTTCAGGCCGATATGCGCTTCGGCGCGCGTGGCGATTTCCTCCGGATCGAAGCCCTCGCCGTCGTCCTGCACCACCAGCCGGAAATCGCGGCCGTGGCTGAGTGCCACCGCCACGTGCCCCGCCATGGCGTGCTTGCGCACATTGGAGAGCGCCTCCTGCAGGATGAACAGCACCTGCAGCTGCTGCTCCGGCGCCAGCGGCCAGGCGCCGCCGCTCTCGTCAATGGCGAGCGTGGCCTCGGTGCGGCACTGGCGCCGGAAGCGGCCCACGGTCTCTTCCACCGCCGGTCGCAGCTCGCCGGTGCCGAGCCGCGAGCGGAAGTTGTTCAGCAGTTCGCGCACATCCTGGTAGCTCTCTTCCACGCCGTGGCGCAGCATCGGCACGATCTCGCGGGTCTCGGCCAGGTCGTCGCGCTCGACCGCGGCGTCCAGCAGCTGCACCTGCAGGTTCAGGTAGTTCAGGCCCTGGGCAATGCTGTCGTGCAGGCCCTGCGCCACCAGGTTGCGCTCTTCCACCACCGCCAGCTGGCGCGCGGTCGCGGACAGGCGCAGGTGTTCCAGCGCGGTGCCAAGGTGCTGGCCCAGTGTTTCCAGCATCTGGCGGTCTGACGGGGGCAGCGCGCGCGGCGTGCGGAAGTGCAGCGCGAACACGCCGGTGGCGCCGCGCTGGCTTTCGATGCGGAAGGCCGCCAGCGACTGGAAGCCGTTGCGGCTGCAGGGCGTGACATCCCCTGCGGCGCCCTGGCGCTGCGCCGCGCGCAGGTCGACGATGGCGACCACGGCCTCGCGCGTGGCGTCGCCGCAATGGCAGGCGTTGGCCGCCGCGCAGGATTCGGATTCGGCCAGCGCCGCCGGCAGGCCGGCGGCTGCCAGCAGGTGCATCCTGCCGTGGCGGCTGTCCAGCACGCGCACGCTGCCGCCATTGGCATCGAACTGGCGCATCACGCGTTCCAGGAAGCCGCGCGCCATGGCCTCGGCATCGGCGGCCTGGTTCAGGAAGGCGGCCATGTCGTAGAGCGTCTCCAGGTCGCGGTTCTGGCGTTCCAGCTCGGCGGTCTTCTGCGCCACGCGCGTCTCCAGGTCGTGGTACAGCCCCTGCAGTTCGCCGGCCATGCGGTTGAAGCCTTCGCTGAGGGTGCCGAACTCGTCGCGGCTTTCCACCGGCAGGCGCAGCGAGAACTCGCGCGCGGCCATGCGCCGCAGGCCGTCCTGCAGCCGCAGCACCGGCAGGATGATCCACAGGTAGAGCAGGTAGATCACGGCCACGGTGCCGACGCAGGCCATTGCCGCCAGCGCGATCTGCGACAAGCGCAGCCAGTCGGTCTTGCGCGCGCTGTCATGCTCGATCATGCCGACCAGGCGATCGGCCTGCGCGACGAAGCCGGGCAGTGCGGCGATATAGCGTGCCGGGGCGGCGGCGTCGCCCGTTCCGGCTACCGCCAGCGGGCGCAGCCGTTGTTGCCAGCCCTGCGTGACGCGGGTCATCTGGGCATGGATGGCGGGTTCGTCCGGCAGGAACAGCGGGCGCGCCGCGTCGCCTTTCCTGAGCAGGGCCAGCGTGGCGTCCAGCGCCTGCACCTGCTCGGCCAGTGCATTGTCCTGGCCTGCCTGTGCCAGCGTCAGTTCGATCGCCACGCGGTTGGCGCGCATGCGCAGGCTGCCGGCGTCATTGATGGCGGCACCCGCGCCTTCCAGCTTCCATGACAGCCACAGCGTGCCGGCAATCATGCCCAGCACCACCAGCAGCACGGCCAGCGAGAGCGAGATGATGCGGGTGGAGAGGCGGTCGCGCAGCGCCGGCAGGCCGGCAGCGCGGGAGTCCGCCGCGGCGCTGGCGGCTGGAGGATCGGTTCGGAACATGGCGGTATCGGGGGCTACCAGTCGGGGGAAGCCGGGTGGTGGCCCGGCGGCCGGCGCGTGCATGGCTGCGCGCTGGCATCGAGGGCAATTTTCCCTGCGCAGCACGCGGGGCTTCCTGCGCAAGATCAAGAAAACCCGGCTTCGGCGTCTGGCATGTGCGGCCGGCGGCGCATCGGCTTGTCAATTGCGGGGAATGCCGCCCACACACCAGGCCTGTCACGTCGTGACATATCGCTCCCACCGCATGGCGCGGGGATACATCGTCGGACTTGGCTGCGGTCAAATCCACACGACTTGCCCTGGCCTAGCATCCGGTCAACATTGATGAGGAGAGGCGAGGCGTGAAGGCAGCCAGTTTCGACTATGAACGCGCCCCGCGCCTGGCAGTGGTGTTCGGCTGCCTGATGCCGGCGCCGTGGCTTGGCGCCGCGGCCGGGGTATTGCTTGCTGCCGGTCCCCCCGGCGGCTTGCCGGACCGCTTTGCGCCACTGGCGCTGGTGGCGGTCCATGTGCTGGCGCTGGGCATGCTGCTGCCGGTCATGGTGGGCGCGCTGTTCCAGATGATGCCGGTGGTGGCCGGCGTGGCCGTGCCGGGTGCGGGGCTGCTTGCGCCGTTCATGGCCGCGGCCGGCGCGGGCGTGGCCACCGCCCTGGCCATCGGCCTGCTCGGCGGCGAACCTGTGGCGATGCAGGCGGCGGCGGCCGTGGCGGTGATCCTGTTGCTGGCCGGCGCCATTCTGCTGGCTGCGGGCCGGCGCGTGGCCGCAGTGGATGCCACCACGCGCACCCTTGCCGGCATCGGCGCGCCGCTGATGGTCGCGGTGCTGTGCGGCATGGTGCTGGCCGGCGCCTTCGGCGGCTGGTGGCGCGTGCCGGTGGCGCGCTGGCTCGGCCTGCATATGGCGTGGGCGCTGGGTGGCTGGCTGGCCGCGCTGGTGACCGGCGTGGCCACCACTGTGCTGCCGATGTTCTGGCAGTCGCCGCGCCTGCCGGCGGCGATCGGGCGCTGGCTGCCCATGGCGCACTGGTTGCCGCTGGCGCTGTTCAGCGCCGCGGCAATGCTGTGGCCGGATCACCGGGCACTGGCGCATGGCGTGCTGCTCGTGTGGCTGGCGTTCGTGGCGGTGGTGGGCGCGTGCGGGCTGGCCGGCACGCTGTGCGCGCGGCGGCGCCATGATCCGCTGTGGCTGCTCTGGCCGGTGGCATGCGCCAGCATGGCAGGCGCGGCGCTGCTGGGGGCGGCGGCCGTGGTGCTGCCCGCCGCCGGGCTGCCGCTGGCATGGTGGGCCGGCACCATGGCGCTGGTCGGCGTGGGCGTGCTGCCGGTCACGGCCATGCTCGGCAAGATCGTGCCGTTCCTGGCCTGGCTGCACCTGCGCCGGCTGCTGCCGCCGCGCGCGCGGGTGCCGGCCATGCAGGCCATCATCGTGCCGGGCCGGCAACGGCGGCAGGCGTGGCTGCTGCTGGCTGCCTACGTCCTGCTGCTGGCGGTGCCGCTGGCGCCGGCGCCGCTGGCCCGCGCTGGCGGCGTGCTGCTGGCGGGGGCCAATGCGTGGCTGGGGTGGCAACTGCTGGGAGCGTTGCGATGCATGCGGGAGATGAGGAAGCGCGGCGGATTACCGCCGCGCATTGCTGACAAGGTTTCCATGCCGCCGGTTTGCTCCCCTCTCC
>NZ_JBYSZI010000073.1:19195-23473 GCF_058787075.1 Cupriavidus sp. FW305-46 | reverse complement strand
CGGGAGAGGGGCCGGGGGAGAGGGCAGGCGCCGGCATACCGACGCGCCTCACTTCGTAGACACTCCGGCCCTCTCCCCCACCCCTCTCCCGCAAGCGGGCGAGGGGAGCCTTGTTCGCGCGGCGTTGGCTACGGCACGCACGACAGGCATGCGTCAGGCTGGTGTCGGGGCTTGGGTCAGCCCCGCAGGCTTTTCCCCCGTCAACAGGTAATGCATCAGCTCCGCCACCGGCCGGATCGCCTCGCCGAAGGGCAGCGCACCCCGGCCGCGGAAGAACAGGCCGCGCTCCACGTCGCCGCGCACGGCCTGCGCCAGCTTCAGGTCGATGCAGAACTGGCCGATGCGGGCAATGCCGTCGCGCAGCCCGCACGCCTGCAGGCAGTCGAAGCCCTCCAGGCATTCACGCGGCTTGGCGCGGCGCTGCAACCGCGACTCGCTCGACAGGTAGCGCGACAGCCACGGCGTCAGCACCGCGCGCGCGGGCAGCCCGGCCACGCTGGTGAACTCGCGCAGGGTCTCGGGCCGCGCCGTGGCCAGCACCTGCTTGAAGGCCGGGTGGGCATCGCATTCCTCGGTCACGGCGAAGGCCGTGCCCAGCTGCACCGCGGCGGCGCCCTCGCCCAGCCAGTGGCGCACCTTGGCATGGCTGTCGATGCCGCCGGCCAGGATCAGCGGAATGCTGTCCCAGGCCAGCCCGAGCTGCGCAAACAGCTCGCGGCATTCGGCCAGCACGCGCGAAAACGAGAAGCGCGGCTCTGACAGGTCCTGGATGGTGGCCGCGCCCAGGTGGCCGCCGGCATGCGCCGGATGCTCGACCACGATGGCATCGGGCAGGCGGCCCTTCTTCATCCAGCGGCGCAGCACCAGGCCGATGCCGCGCGCCTCGGACAGGATCGGGATCAGCGCCACCCTGGGGTGGCTGGCGGTCAGCTCGGGCAGGTCCAGCGGCAGGCCGGCGCCCATGACGATGGCATCGGCGCCGCTTTCGCAGGATTGCCGCACCAGCGCGGCGTGCGAGCCCACCGCCTTCATCACGTTGACGGCGATCAGCCCGCGGCCCTCGGACGCCGTGCGCGCGGCACGGATCTCACGATCCAGCGCTTCGAGGTTGGCGGCTTCGATGGCGGGCTTGTCACGGCTGCCGCGGGTGCGTTCCATCAGGTCGGGGTGGTGGTGGCGCAGGTCGATGCTGGCGATGGTGCCGACGCCGTTCTCGCGCGCGACGGCGCCGGCCAGCCGGTGGGCCGAGATGCCGATGCCCATGCCGCCCTGCACGATGGGCAGCAGGCGGCGGCCGGCCAGCTTGAGCCAGGGTTGATTCATAAAATCTCCGGAAGAGGGTGGGCGCGGGGCCGGCATGCGGCCAGCCGCGTGGATGACCGGGCAAGCGTGGCACAGCGGCACGGGCCGGCGTTTGCCGCAGGTCAAGCGCGCGGTGGTGGCCTGCCATCGGCCTACGCCAACCGGCATAGGCCAACGCGGGCGGGGTGCCGTTGGCGTGGGTTTGCGCGCGGTCAAGCCCCTGCTGCAAGCGCTTGGCTAGCATCGGCCGCTGTCTTCATCTTCGCGCCGCCGCCGGCGCCATCACCGATGACCCCTGTCTCCCCAGCCCCATCCACCGCGGCGAACGTGCCGCGCCGGCCCCAGCTCGTTGCGCCCGCCGGTTCGCTGGCGGCCCTGCGCATGGCGCTGCAGCACGGCGCCGACGCGGTCTACCTGGGCCTGCGCGATGCCACCAACGCGCGCAACTTCGGCGGCCTGAACTTTACCGAGGCCGACATCCGCACCGGCGTGGCCGAAGCCCACGCGCGCGGCGCCGAGGTGCTGTTCGCCATCAACACCTTTGCCCAGATGGGCGCAGTGGCCCAATGGCAGCGCGCGGTCGATGCGGCGGCGGACCTTGGCGCCGACGCGGTCATCATGGCCGACGCCGGCCTGATGGGCTATGCCTGCGAGCGCCATCCGGGGTTGCGGCTGCACCTGTCGGTGCAGGGTTCGGCCACGCATGCCGACGCCATCGAGCTGATGCGCGAGCGCTTCCATATCCGCCGCGTGGTGCTGCCGCGCGTGCTGTCGCTGGCGCAGATCGGCAAGCTGGCGCGCCAGACCAGCGTGGAGCTGGAGGTGTTCGGCTTCGGCAGCCTGTGCGTGATGGCCGAGGGGCGCTGCCTGCTGTCCTCCTACGCCACCGGCGACTCGCCCAACAACAAGGGCGTCTGCTCGCCCGCGCACGCGGTGCGCTGGACCGAGCAGGACGGGACCATGCAGGCGCGGCTGTCGGGCATCCTGATCGACAGCTATGCGCCGGGCGAGCCGGCCGGCTATCCCACGCTGTGCAAGGGCCGCTTCGAGGTGGAGGGCGAGCGCGGCTACGTGCTGGAAGAGCCCACCAGCCTCAATGCGCTGTCGCTGCTGCCGGCGCTGATCGACATGGGCATCGCTGCCATCAAGATCGAAGGCCGGCAGCGCAGCCCGCGCTATGTGGGCGATGTGGTCGGCGTGCTGCGCGCGGCCATCGACGCGGCCTGCGCCGATCCGGCGCGCTTCGTGCCGCGGCAAGAGTGGCAGAGCACGCTGGGGCGCCATGCCGAAGGCGACCAGGTCACGCAAGGCGCCTACGACCGGCCGTGGCGGTGACACCCATGACATCGATCTGCCTTGAACCGGCCATGACGGAGCTTCCCATGCCAGAGATTGCCGCGGCCGCGATGCCGCAAACCATAGCGATGCCCGACTTCGGCATCGCCCTGGGCCCACTGCTGTACTACTGGCGGCGCGAGGCCGTGATGCAGTTCTATGCGTCGGTCGCCGATGCGCCGGTCGACCGCGTCTATCTCGGCGAGACCGTCTGTACGCGCCGCCATGAAGTCCGCCATGCGCAATGGCTGGAGATTGCGCAGATGCTGCGCGATGCCGGCAAGGAGGTGGTGCTGTCGACGCCGGTGCTGGTGGAGTCCGACACCGATATCGCCTGGATGCGGCGCGCCTGCGCGCAGGACGACTACCTGGTCGAGGCCAACGATCTGGGCGCGGTGCGCTGCATGGCAGGGCGGCCCTTTGTCGGCGGCCCCCACCTCAATGTCTACCACGCCGATACGCTGGCGTGGCTGGCCGGGCTGGGCGCGGCCGGCTGCGTCGCGCCGGTGGAGATGGATGGCGGAACGCTGGCCGCGCTGGCAGCGGCGCGCCCCACCGGCATGCGCCTGGAAGCCTTTGTCTGGGGCCGGCTGCCGCTGGCGTTCTCGGCGCGCTGCTTTACGGCGCGCCACCATCGCCTGCGCAAGGACAGTTGCGAGTTCCGCTGCATGGATTATCCCGACGGCCTGGTGGCCGCCACCGGCGAGGGGCAGGCGTTCTTCACGCTCAACGGCGTGCAGACGCAGAGCGCCACCTGCCTGGACCTGTGCGCAGAGGCGTTGGCGATGGCGCGCATGGGCGTGGGGATGCTGCGTGTGAGTCCGCACTCATCCGGCACGCTGCAGGTGGTGCAACAGCTCGCGGCGATTCGTGCTGGTGAACAGGCACCCGCTGGCAGCGGCATCACCCCGGCCGGCGCCCAGCCCTGCAACGGCTACTGGCACGGCAGCGCGGGCATCGCCTGGGAGGCCCGGGCATGAGCGCGCTGCACAAGCTGATCGCGGGCGTGCACCGGCGCATGCCCGCCCGTGCCAGGGCGCTGCCGCTGGTGGCGGCGCTGGAGCTGGCGCGCCGGGCGGGATGGCTGGAGCCACCGGCCGCACTGGACGGACACGCCTTCCTGCTGACGGTGCAGGACCTTGGGCTGGCCGTGCCGTTCCGCTGCGAAGGCGGGCGCTTTCGTGCCGCGGCAGCGGACGCCGAGCCTGAGCTGACGCTGCGCGCCTGCGCGGTCGACTACCTGCGCCTGCTGGGCGGCGAGGCCGATACCGACACGCTGTTCTTCCAGCGCCGGCTGGTGATCAGCGGCGATACCGCGCTGGGCCTGGAGGTCAAGTACTGGCTCGACGCCGCGCCGCGGCCCGCATGGGTCAGCCAGGCGGCGGCGCGGCTGGTGGCCTTGCACGGCGCCACCGTGGGGCGGGCAGGTGCGGCGTCGTAGCCGTACCGCTCAGGCGTCGCCGTCCAGCATGAAGCGGTTGCGTCCCGCGCGCTTGGCCCGGTACATCGCGCTGTCGGCGCGGTGCAGCAGCGGCTCCAGCCGCGGCGCTTCCGGCACGGTCCAGACCGCGCCCACGCTGATGGTGACCACCGGCTGCACCGGCGTGGGGGGGGGGGGGGGGGGGGGGGGGGGGGGGGGGG
>NZ_JBYSZI010000073.1:0-19186 GCF_058787075.1 Cupriavidus sp. FW305-46 | reverse complement strand
GTGCGCGATGCCGAGATCGCGCACAACGGCCACCATGCGGCGCGCCACGTCACGGGTCTCTTCACGCGTGGCGCCGGGCAGCACCGCCGCGAATTCCTCGCCGCCCAGACGGGCGCAGAACTGCTCGCCGGACAGCGTGCGGGCCAGGGCGCCGGCAATCTGCCGCAGGCAGTCGTCGCCGGCCACGTGGCCATGCAGGTCGTTGTATTGCTTGAACTGGTCCACATCCAGGATCAGCAGGCCCAGCGCCTGGTTGCGCTCGCACGCCCGGGTCACGGCCGCGATCGACTCGCGCTGGAAGTAGCGCCGGTTGCGGATGCCGGTCAGGGCGTCGATGTCCAGGTCGGCCTGCACCTGCCACAACTGCTCCTCGGTCTGGCCGAGCCGCGCGGTCAGGGCCAGCTCGCGCGACTGGAAGCGGCTGATGTCGCGCAAAAACAGCAGGCTGCCGATCTGCCTGCCGTCCAGGCGGGCGACACGCTCCACGGTGAGCTCGAAGGGCGCGCCCGGCGGCACGAAGGGCGTGGCCGCGAGGCTGGCAGTCTCGGCAGGCGAGTGCTGCAGCGCGGCTTCCCAGCCGGAGGGCAGGGGGTCGCCGCGGCGCAGGGCCGGCCAAAGCTGCGCGGCGGCCGGGTTGAATTCGACGATGACGCCGTGGCTGTCGACGATCACGCAGCCCTCGCTGAGGGCATCGAACACCCGCAGGCGGGCGTAGTGGCCGATATCGTCAAGGTGCGTGCGCAGCGCGCAGAACCAGACCAGCACCGCCATCAGCGAGAACGTCGCCGGCGTCAGGTCCCCGCCCAGCGGCCCGGTCCAGCGGTTGAGGTAGGCGACATTGGCAACCAGGGGCAGGGCCAGGCCCGACGCCAGGATGGCGCGGCCCCGCCGCGACAAGGCCCCATTGGGCACTTCAGCCGTCACCAGGAAATACAGGCTCACCCCCAGCAGCAGGTACGACCAGGCCGCCACCGCGGCATAGCCGATGCCGTGGTCGAACACCGCGCCCGGCAATACGCCGGGAGGCATCAGCGTGATGCGCGGCCAGATCAGCCGGTGGCGCTCGTTGGTGAAGACCATCACCACAGTGACCACCGCCACCAGCACGGGCAGCCACAGCCTGGACCAGGGCACCACATAGCGCGGGCGGCTCAGGTGCACCATCGCCACCAGCCAGCCGATCGGCACGGCGACGATCCCGAGGTACTGGATCTTGGCCCACAGGATGCGCCCTTCCAGGTCCGTGGAGCTGATCTCGAGCAGGCGGCCGCCGCTCCAGGTCGCCGCGCCGAATGCCAGCACCAGGAACGCCTGGACGGTCGGATCGTCGCGCCGCGGCCAGGTGGCGATGGCCATGCCGATGCAGGCGACCACGGCGACGGTAAGCAGGAGAACCAGGGAATATGAGGGCATTGAAGGCGGAGCGCGTCCCGAGACCCGGGCGTTGGTTCCGGCGATCCGCGATCTCGTCAGCCAGCATGATACCGGGCTGCGCGGCTGGCTTGGCAGTGGGTGCGCCGATGCAACAGGTGGCAGGCAAGGGGCGCGCGCGCGCCACTACCTGGCGCCGGGCGAACCGATCGGGATGATCGCCGCGACGGCGCAAGGCGGGGGCGGCCGGGTCATGCCGGCCGCGGGGTTTCGCGGACCAGCCAGAAGGGGACGTCGGTGACGTCCTTTTGCATGCCTTGCCAGTCAGGCATCAGGCCCCGCGTCAGCAGGTGGCCCCAGCCATCGATCCACTTCTGCTGGGTCCGCGCGTACAGTTCCAGCATGGCCGACGCATAGTGCAGCGGGCCGCCGATCAGCGGCAGCTCGCAGGCAATCTCGCGCGCGTAGAAGGCCTCTGGCTGCGGCGCGAGGATCGAGCCCATGGCATCGAACTGCAATTCTTCATACATGGTGCGGGCGAACTCCAGGTTGAGCTCGGCCATGCGGCGCCAGTTGTCCGCCAAGTCGGCCTGCATGGCCTCGACCTGGTGCGCGCCGGAGAAGAAGGTGGGAAACGGCCAGAAGCCGAGCGGCCAGAAGACTTGCGTTGCGGTCATCATCACGGGGATCTCCGGTGGTGGGGCGTGCGCGCAGCGGGGCGGCAGTTGCTGCACACGGCGATACCGCGATACGGGCGGCGGCACACCCGGACTAGCTTATGCGGTAACGGCGCGCATCGCCATGCCGGCATCCTGGCACCCTAGTGTGTCAATTACTTGCACCCCAGCCGCCTGGCCAGCTTATGCAGGTTGCTGGCATCGATACCCAGCTGGCGCGCTGCCTGCGCCCAATTGCCGCCCTGGTCCTTCAATGCCTGTTCGATGCAGGCGCGCTGGGTTTGCTCGACCGCGTCGCGCAGGGTGATGCCTGCGGCAAGCGCCGGGGCGGCGAACGCGCTGGCCATGCCGGCGCCGGCATGGTGTGCCGCGGGCACTTCCAGTCCGTCGAGGTCGAGCAGTTCAGGCTCCAGCGTCACGATGTCATTGCGGCCCGCGCCGCGGCTGACGGCACGCAGCGCCGCGCGGCTGATCACGTGTTCCAGCTCGCGCACGTTGCCGGGCCAGCGGTAGCTGCGCAGCGCAGCCTGCGCACCGCCTGACAGCCGCAGGCTGCGCAGCCCCAGGCGCGCGCGGTTCAGCTCCAGGAAGCGCCCGGCCAGCAGCAGCACGTCGTTGCCGCGCTCGCGCAGCGGCGGGATCGGGATCGGGTAGACCGACAGGCGGTGGTACAGGTCGGCGCGGAAGGAGCCGTCGCGCACATGCTCGCGCAGGTTGCGGTTGGTCGCGGCAATCACGCGCACGTTGACGCGGCGCGGGCGGTCCGAGCCCAGCCGCTGGATCTCGCCGTTCTGCAGCGTGCGCAGCAGCTTGGCCTGGATCGCCAGCGGCAGTTCGCCGACTTCATCGAGGAAGAGGGTGCCGCCGTCGGCGGCCTCGAAGCGTCCCGGGCGCTCGCCGGTCGCGCCCGAGAACGCGCCGCGCGCGTGGCCGAACAGCTCGCTTTCAGCCAGCGACTCCGGCAGCGCCGCGCAGTTGACATGCACCAGCGGCTGCGCGCGCCGGCGCGACTGGCGGTGCAGCCGGTGCGCGAACAGCTCCTTGCCCACGCCGGTTTCGCCCAGCAGCAGCACCGGCAGGTCGGTATCGGCCACCACTTCGAGCTCATGCAGCAGGTTGGCGATGGCCTCGCTCTGGCCGATGATCTCGCCGCCGATGTCGCCATGCTGGGCCGTGCCTTCGTCGGCCTCGGGCGTGCCGCGTGCCAGCTGCAGTGCGCGGATCTCGCCTTCCAGCCGGGTGGTGCGGATGGCCGCTTCCACGATCACCGTCAGCCGCTGCAGCTCGGCCTGGGCCGCGGCATCGAAGGTGCCGATCGCCAGCGCATCCAGCGTCAGCGCGCCCCAGGGCTGGCCGTCCACGGCCAGGCTGGTGCCCATGCAGTCGTGCACCGGCAGCGGCTCGCCGACGTGCTCGTCGATCAGGCCGTCGTATGGGTCGGGCAGCATGCTGTCGTGATGGAAGCAGGTCACCCCGCGCCGCGCCAGGATCGCGGCCAGGCGCGGGTGCAGGCCGACCGCAAAGCGCCGGCCCAGCGCATCGCGCACCAGGCCATCGACCGCAACCGGGCGCAGGTGGTCTTCTTCCAGCCGCAGCAGCGCCACCGCGCCACAGCGGAAATGCGTGCGCAGCATGCTGACCAGCCGCTGCAGGCGCACCGCATGCGGCAGGTCGGTGACAAGGTCGGCCAGCAACTCGGGATACATCGCGCTCGGTAGCATGGTTAAAAATACCGTCAGGGTGATAAGTACCGCGAGAAGTATAGGGTATTAGTTACCGTCAGTGTTTCAACCCATTGATCCGGATAGATTTTTTTCAGGCACGCTCCTCGCGTAAGTCGTGCAGGCATAACTTACACATGGAGCAACCATCATGACCTTGCAGGACCACTCGCTTGGCCAACTGGCCCGCCTGATCCCTGGTGCCACCCGGATCTTCCACGACTACGGGCTGGACTTCTGCTGCGGAGGCAAGCAGACCCTGCGCGACGCCGCGCAGCAAAAGGGTCTCGATGCGGCTGTCGTCGGCACCATCGACGCCCAACTGCGCGCGCTGCAGGACGAAGGGCCGTCGGCGCAGGACTGGAACACGGCGGCGCCGGCCGAGCTGATCGACCATATCCTCACGCGCTTCCATGCGCGCCATCGCGAGCAGTTGCCCGAGCTGATCCGCCTGGCGCGGCGCGTCGAGCAGGTGCACGGTGACCGGCCCGATTGCCCGCTTGGCCTGGCCGATCACCTGAGCGAGATGCTGGGCGAGCTGGAAACGCATATGCAGAAGGAAGAGCAGGTGCTGTTCCCGATGTTGTCGCGCGGCCTGCATGCCGCCGCGGGCCGGCCGATCACGGTGATGCGGGCCGAGCATGACGACCACGGCGTGGCCTTGCAGCGGCTGGCGGCGCTGACCAACGACATCACGCTGCCGCGCGCGGCCTGCAATACCTGGCGCGCGCTCTACCTGGGCCTGCGCACGCTGCGCGAAGACCTGATGGAACACATCCACCTGGAGAACAACGTGCTGTTCGAGATTGCCACGGCGCCCGCCGCCGCGCAAGCCACTGGCTGCGGTTGCTCGACGCACGCCTGAGCCCACCCGCCACCATAACCAACGACTTCGCATCATGGGTTCCTACCGCAGACTCTGGTTCCTGCTGATCGCCGTTCTGGCGGTCACGTTCTCCCTGCTCGGCTACTACGGCGTCGAGGTGTACCGGCAGGCCCCGCCAATTCCGGCCAAGGTTGTCGTGGGCGACGGGCGCACGCTCTTCAGCGGCGACGACATCCTCGACGGCCAGACCGCATGGCAGTCCGTGGGCGGCATGCAGCTCGGCTCGATCTGGGGCCATGGCGCCTACCAGGCGCCGGACTGGACCGCCGACTGGCTGCACCGCGAGCTGACTGCGTGGCTGGACCTGGCCGCACAGGACGCCTACGGCCGTCCTTTCGCCAAGCTCACCGCGCCGGAGCAAGGCGCGCTGCGCGAACAGCTGCGCACCGAATATCGCGGCAATGCCACGGATCCGGACACCAACGTGCTGACCGTGTCCAAGCGCCGCGCGCAGGCCATCGCCAATACCGCGGCCTACTACGACCAGCTCTTCTCCGACGCGCCGGCGCTGCACACCACGCGCGAGCACTATGCGATGAAGGAGAACACGCTGCCTAGCGCCGAACGGCGCGAGCAACTGACACAGTTCTTCTTCTGGACCGCGTGGGCCGCTTCGACCGCGCGCCCGGGGCATGAGGCCACCTATACCAACAACTGGCCGCACGAGCCGCTGATCGGCAACCAGCCCACCAGCGAGAATGTGGTGTGGTCGGTGATCAGCGTGGTGGTGCTGCTGGCTGGTGTCGGCTTCCTGGTGTGGGCGTGGGCCTTCCTGCGCGGCAAGGAAGAAGCGCCGCCGCAGGCGCCGGCGCGCGACCCGCTGCTGTCCGTGGCGCTGACGCCGTCGCAGCGCGCGCTCGGCAAGTACCTGTTCCTGGTGGTCGCGCTGTTCGTATTCCAGGTGTTGCTGGGCGGCTTTACCGCGCACTACACCGTCGAGGGCCAGAAGTTCTACGGCATCGATGTGTCGCAGTGGTTCCCGTACGCACTGGTGCGCACCTGGCATATCCAGAGCGCGCTGTTCTGGATCGCCACCGGCTTCCTGGCCGCGGGCCTGTTCCTCGCGCCGCTGATCAACGGCGGCAAGGACCCGAAGTACCAGCGCCTGGGCGTGGACATCCTGTTCTGGGCACTGGTGGTCGTGGTGGTGGGCTCGTTCACCGGCAACTACCTGGCGATCGCGCAGAAGCTGCCGGCCCACCTGAACTTCTGGCTGGGCCACCAGGGCTATGAGTATGTCGACCTGGGCCGCCTGTGGCAGATCGGCAAGTTCGCCGGCATTCTGATCTGGCTGGTGCTGATGATGCGCGGCATCCTGCCGGCGCTGCGCGCGCGCGGCACCGACCGCAACCTGCTGGCGCTGCTGACCTCGTCGGTGGTGGCAATCGGCCTGTTCTACGGCGCGGGCCTGGCCTACGGCGAGCGCACCAGCCTGACGGTGATGGAGTACTGGCGCTGGTGGGTGGTGCACCTGTGGGTGGAAGGGTTCTTCGAAGTCTTTGCCACCACCGCGCTGGCCTTCATCTTCTCCACGCTGGGCCTGGTGTCGCGCCCGATGGCAACGGCCGCCAGCCTGGCCTCGGCCTCGCTGTTCATGCTGGGCGGGATTCCCGGCACCTTCCACCACCTGTACTTTGCCGGCACCACCACGCCCGTGATGGCAGTGGGCGCCGCCTTCAGCGCGCTGGAAGTGGTGCCGCTGATCGTGCTGGGCCATGAGGCCTGGGAGAACTGGAGCCTGAAGCGGCGCGCGCCATGGATGGCAGACCTGAAGTGGCCGCTGATGTGCTTTGTCGCGGTGGCGTTCTGGAACATGCTGGGCGCCGGGGTGTTCGGTTTCATGATCAACCCGCCGATCGCGCTGTACTACATCCAGGGGCAGAACACCACGCCAGTGCACGCCCATGCCGCGCTGTTCGGGGTGTACGGGTTCCTGGCGCTGGGCTTCACGCTGCTGGTGCTGCGCTACGTGCGTCCGGCCTACCGGCTCAGCCCAACGCTGATGAAGACCGCCTTCTGGGGACTGAACCTCGGCCTGGTGCTGATGATCGGCACCAGCCTGCTGCCGATCGGCATCATCCAGTTCCTGGCCAGCGTCGAGCATGGCACCTGGTATGCGCGCAGCGAGGCTTTCATGCAGCAGCCCATCCTGCAGACCCTGCGCTGGGTGCGCACCTTCGGCGATGTGGTGTTTATCGTCGGCGCGGTGTCGTTTGCCTGGCAGGTGGTGCTGGGGCTGGCGAATCGTACGCCGGTGGCGGCGGATGCGGTGCCGGCGCGGATGAAGACGGCGGCACGTTGAAAGACAGGGAGCGAGAGGCAGTGCTTGCCCGCCCGGGGTTCCGGGCGGGCTTTTTTTATCCTGCCGATGCGTGGCGGCTCAACTGTTCCCCGCCTGCTGCGCCTCGGCTACGATTTCCCGGATGGCCTGCTCGAAAGCCTCCACCGGCTGCCCGCCGGTGACCAGGTAGCGGTTGTTGAAGATGATCGATGGCACCGACTGGATGCCCATGCGCTGGTACTCCTGGATTTCCGCGCGCACCGCATCGGCATAGTCATCGCTGTCCAGCACCTTGCGCGCCGCCGCGGCATCCAGGCCAACGGCCTGCGCGGCTTCGACCAGCACCTCGTGATTGCTCGGGTCCTTGCCGTCGGCATGGTAAGCGCGCAGCAGCGCCAGCTTCAGCGGCAGCTGCTTGCCTTCCAGGCCCGCCCAGTGCAGCAGCCGGTGGGCATCGAAGGTGTTGTAGACATGGGTGCGCTCGCCAAACGGAAAGCCCACGCCGGCGCCGCGCTCGCGGATCATGGCCTGGGTCTCTGCGATCTGCGCCGGGGTGCGCCCGTACTTCCTGCCGAGATAATCGACGATCGCCTCGCCCTCCGGGCGCATCCCCGGGTTGAGTTCAAACGGATGCACGACGATTTCGGCATCCACCGCATCGCCAAGGCGCTGCAGCGCGAGTTGCAGCGAAGACAGGCCGATGGCGCACCAGGGGCAGGCAATGTCGGAGACGAAGTCGATCTTGATGGGTTGGGGCATGGCTACTCCTGGCGTGGGCAGGGGCATGGCCCCGGTCCGGATCTGGAAACTGCCGACAGGGTAGCCTGACTGGCGAATCCTTGCAGGCGGGCACCGCGGCCGTGGCCGCGCGCCCGCCCCATCAGTACCCGTCAGTCCCAGCGGCGCCCGTGGCCGTGGCCGTCATTGTCGCCATGACGGTGTGCCCATTCGCGCTCGCGCCAGTCGCGGCGGTGGTCCCGATAGCCTTCGCGGTAGCCTTCCCGGTAGTAGCCACGGTGGTAGTCCCTGCGATAGCCGCGGTCATAGTCATAGCGTACCGGGACCGGCGCCACCACGACGGGGCGCGGTGCCACCACTACCGGGCTGGGCGCATAGGCAACCGGAGCCGGCGCATACACCGGCGCAGGGGCATAGACCGGGGCTGGACGATAGACCGGCGCCGGCTGGGCCACCACCACGCCCGGCACGCCGATGCCGATATCGATATTCACACCGGCGTACGCCCCGGCGCTGGCCACCAGCATTGCACCACCTGCTACCGCCATTGCGATGATTCGTTTCATGGTTGCCTCCCAAGGGGCGTTGGACATGGGCTCACTGTAGGGGGCGGGCCTGTAATATGGGGCGCGCGAAGTGTTGCAAGTGTGACGTGGTGTAACCCTGCTGCAGGGCCGGGACCTCTTGGCTACGCCTGTATCATGCAACCCCGTTGCCGAAGCTCTTCCCTTCCCTAGCTGCTCCATGCGCCGTACCGCCTTTGTCCTGCTGGCCCTGACCGCCTTCACCGTCATCCCCACCGCAGCCACTGCCGCCGCCGATATCCAGGCCGGCAAGGCGTTGTTCGCCACGCGCTGCGCCTCGTGCCACCACGTCGGCCGCAACGCGCGCGCAGGCTTTGGCCCGCAGCTGAATGGCATCTTCGGCCGTGCCGCGGGCGGCACCAGTGATTTCCAGTATTCGGAAGCGATGCGCGCTTCAAAGGTGGTGTGGTCGCATGACACGCTGCGTGCCTTCATCCATTCGCCCGGCAAGGTCGTGCCTGGCACGAAGATGCGCTTCTGGGGTCTCAGCGACGACAAGCAGATCAGCGATCTGCTGGCTTACCTGCAGACATTGCAGTAGGCGGGAAATGCGGCCCTGGCCCTTCCCCGGCCAGCGCGTCATGCGGATTCCGCAACGGGCAATCCTTCAACGACAGACACCCGCACCCGATACACCCATCCAGCTGGTCACGCAATTGCGTGAGCGTGCGGATCCGTTCATCCAGGTCATCGCGCCAGCTGGCCGACAGCCGGCGCCAGTCGGCCGCAGTGGGCGCACGCCCGTCCGGCAGCTTCTGCATGGCATCGGAGATCACCGCCAGCGGCAGCCCCATGCGCTGCGCCACGCGGATCACGGCCAGGCGCCGCAGCACGGCACGCGCATAGCGGCGCTGGTTGCCGCCGCTGCGGGTGCTGGCGATCAGGCCGCGCGATTCATAGAAATGCAGGGCGGATACGGCAATGCCGGTGCGCGCGGCGACTTCGCCGATGGAGAGCAGTTCTTCTGAAGGCGCGGCACGGCGTCGGCGCGGTGAGGGGAGGTTGTTCGCGGAAGCCATCGGCAGTGGAAGACACCAGTGGAACGGAGGAATGTCCATGCTACCACCAAGGCTGCGCTTGACCTAAAGCTAGGTTGAGGTTTGATACTTGCGACTCCACTGTTCGCCACGCCTCAAATACAGAGCTGATGACCATGTTCCCGTTCTCGCCCTCATCCTTGCGTTCCCCCGCTATGCCCGCGCTGCCTTCAATGCCCAACATGCCGGTTGCCCGCCCCAATCCCTCGCTGAGCCTCATCAATCCCGAGGGCCTGTACGACCCGCGGCCCAACGGCTATTCGCATGTGGCCATGGTGGAAGGCCCGGCCCGCATCGTCTATATCGCGGGGCAGGGCGGTGAGGACGCGGCCGGCTGCCTGCCGCTCGATTTTCCGCGCCAGGTGGCACGCGCCATGCAGAACCTGCGCATCGCGCTGCAAGCGGCAGGCGCCGACGTGGGCGATGTGGCCAAGCTCACGGTGCTGGTGGTCGACCACTCGCACGACCGCCTGCGCACCTTCGGCGCGGCGCTGCGCGAGATGTGGGGCGACAAGCCGACGCCGGCCTGCACGCTGATCCCGGTGCCGCGGCTGGCGCTGGACAACATGTTGTTCGAGATCGAAGCGACCGCGGTGCTGCCGGGCTGACCGCAACTCAACGACTGCGTGATCGCCGAAGTGGCGCGCGTGGTCGGGCGCGGGCGGATGAAGGCAATGTTCTTCGGGCCGATGCCAAAGGCAGGATTGCCTGCAGCCGCAAAGCAGGCCTGGGCTGCACCGCTGCGGCGCTTTGCCGCAGCGGCTGTCCCATCTTCAGCGCGGTGCGGCGCTGAAAGTCTTGTTGACGATCTTCCAGACGCCGTCGATCTCCAGCAGCGTCATGTAGTCGGTGAAGGTCACGCCCGGATACTCCAGCACCACCTTGGCCACACCGGCATTGCCCACCACATCGAACTGCGTGATAAAGCGCTTGCGCTGCGCCTCGTCCGCCGCGGGATGGCCGGGGCAGCGCGCCGAGGCGAATTCCTCGACCGTCAGCGAATGCAGCTTGCCATCACGGAACGAGACGATGCGCGCATCGGCGGCAAACGCCTTGTACATGAACTCGGCCTTGCCGGTGATATGGCCCTGCAGGTAATCCTCGATTGGCGCGAGCGCGGCCACGTGGCGGGAAGTCAGGCCCGTTTCTGAATACGTCATGGTCTCCTCCAAAACTGGGGCGGCACCGGGTTACCACCTCATGCCGCACGTTGAAAGCGCTGATTGTATTCCAGTTTTGTATGCAAACGTGCAGGACGCCGCCGCTTAGACCGATGTGGCGATGAGTTCACGTAGCCAGCGGTGCGCCGGATCGCGATGCACGCGCTCTGGCCACAACATCGACATCTCATAGCCCGGCACTTCGACAGGCGGTTCCACCACCTTCAGTCCCGGCACGCCGCGCACCAACCGCTCGGGCAGCATCGCCACCAGATCGGTGCTGGCAACGGCCGACGTGACAAACAGGAAGTGGGGCACCGAAAGCACCACCCGCCGCTGCATGCCGGTCAGTGCTAGCGCCTCGTCGGTGACGCCGTAAAAGCCGCCGCCGTCCGGAGACACGATCACGTGGTCGAGCGCGCAGAACTGCGCCAGCGTGGGCCGCCGCTTCAGCCGCGGATGGCCGGCGCGGCCCGCCAACACATAGCGCTCGGTGAACAGCGCACGCCGGTGCAGGCCCGGCGGCGAGCCATCGGTGGTGTGTAAGGCCAGGTCCAGTTCCGCACGCTCGGCCTGCCGGGCGATGCGCGGCGGCACCATCTCGACCACGGCCAGGCGCGCGCCGGGCGCCGCCATGCGCAGCGCCTGCAGCGCCGGCAGCACGATGGTCGATTCGCCGTAATCCGTCGCGGCCACGCGCCAGGTGTGGGTCGAGGCAGCGGGATCGAACGGAATATCGGACGAAACCGCATGCTCCAGCGCGCCCAGCGCTTCGCGCAACGGCCCGCGCAGCGATTCGGCCTTGGCGGTGGGACGCATGCCGCGCGGGCCCGGCAACAGCAACGGGTCGCCGAAGTAATCGCGCAGCCTGGACAGGTGCACGCTGACCGAAGGCTGCGACAGGTGCAGCCGCTGGGCCGCGCGGGTCACGTTGTGCTCGGACAGCAGCACATCCAGCGTCACCAGCAGGTTCAGGTCCAGCCGCCTGAGATTAGTCATGACAATACCTGGGATATTGGATATTCATTTCTAATATAGCGGACGACGGCCTATTCTGGCTTCACTCAATCATTGGAAGCCGCTGTCATGAACGTATTGCTTGTCTATGCCCACCCCGAACCGAGGTCGCTCAACGGTGCGATCCGCGACTTTGCCGTGCAGCGCTTGCGCGATGCCGGGCACCAGGTCCAGGTCTCGGACCTGTATGCGATGCAGTGGAAGTCGCAGCTCGACGCCGCCGACACCAAGGCGCCATCGGCCAACGTGCCCTTCCATCCGTCACTGGATTCGAAACATGCCTTCGAAAACGGGCTGCAGAGCGATGACATTGCGCGTGAGCAGGACAAGCTGCACTGGGCCGACGCCGTCATCCTGCAGTTCCCGCTGTGGTGGTTCTCGATGCCGGCCATCCTGAAGGGCTGGGTCGAGCGTGTCTATGCCTATGGCTTTGCCTACGGCGTCGGCGAGCACTCCGATGAGCGCTGGGGCGACCGCTATGGCGAGGGCATGCTCGCCGGCAAGCGTGCCATGCTGATCGTCACGACCGGCGGCTGGGAATCGCACTACAGCTCGCGCGGGATCAATGGCCCGATCGACGACATCTTGTTCCCGATCCACCACGGCATCCTGTACTACCCCGGGTTTGACGTGCTGCCGCCGTACCTGGTGTATCGGACCAGCAAGGTTGATGAGGCCCGCTTTGCCCGGATTCGCGAGGAGTTGGGCGAGCGGCTGGATGCGCTGGGGACGACCGCACCGATTCCGTTCCGGCGGCAGAACGCGGGGGACTACGAGATTCCGCAGCTGACGCTTCGCGAGGAGGTTGCGCCGGGGGCGGTGGGGTTCGGGGCGCATGTGGAATAGGCGGCAGGCCGCTCGCCGCACCCATGCCGGACTTTCTCCGCCCGAATATCCGCCCGCGCCGCCACCGTGCGCATCTCGGGCAAATCCCCTACCTACCCGCCCCATCACCGCCGCGCGATTTCCCCTGGCCGGAGTTTGCGCTAGATCGACACGCGCACCTAGGTTCCTGACGCGCAGTTCGCCCTCGACAGCGCCATCCCAGTATCAACTGCACCGGCCCGGCAACGTTACTTTTGAGGCCGGTGCTGCTACCGAGCCGAACGACAATCATCGCGACTGCGAGTTGCTGGGGTTCGTTCCAGAACCCTCCGCAGGCTATCTCATGAGAAAAATGTAAACAATTTCCGTGACCGGAAAATTCTGTCCAACCCGGGGAGAGCAGTGGATCCCGCCGCAGAGAAGGCACTAGAAGAAGTCTGGGGGCAAGGCAAGGGCGGCGTCATGAAGCCGGGTGACGCCATTTGCCGGGTACCAATAGGGATCGCATGCTAGCGAGCAACTCGCCCTCGACTACTCCATTCCTGGTACCGACTGTACCGGCTCGGCGACGACCCCATTCGAGGGCGAGGCCGACATCAAGCTGAACGACCACCCCTCGATTGCGTGCTGCTGGTGTTCCAGAGCCAGTCGCCGCAGAACATCTCACGCGAAAATGTGAAAAATTGCCATAAACAAGGGAGTAGGCCAAATCGGCCGCGATATCCTGCTGCGGCCCAGCGCCGGACCCAATCCCTGGCCGATATTAGAGAATTTAAATTCTGATTTTAGTATTTATATTCCGAATTTTCTGATGGTTCTTGGGGAATATTCCTGCATGGTCCGGAAAGTGGGCTTGGTATGATGTGTGCGCCCGGACTCTCGGAGGTGTGTTCTAGCGCTCCACCCTAGTTTCGGATCGCTGGTGGCCTTGGATGAGTGCGTTCACTCAAGCTAGGAGAGCAAGAATGTCGACTCGATTTCGCTGTGGAGAAGCTACGAAGGTTGCCAGCCAACGATGACCCGGTCTGCCGTGGGCGGGGGCACTCGTGCATCCATGAAAGGCGGTTGTTGCAGTAACGAAAGATAATCGAAGGGGCAATGCAGAATGTTTGGTCGCTCACCAATGAGACTCGTCAAGAATCGTCGGTTGCTTGATGCGGCGTTGCTTGCTGGCGCAATAATTCTTGCATCGGTCGTGCTCTGGGCGCACGCCCAAGAGCGCCACGATCTCCCCCCATTTGACTACGAGAAGGCGAAGCAGCTTTCGCGAGGAAAGAGAGCGGGGTATGAACGGGACCTGTTCAACGAGCTGTACGCCTGGAACACGGGCTCGCCAAAGTACATGGGCATCGACGGCACAAATCGCCGTGAGGCTGATTGGATGGCCATGGCTCAGGACGGGTATGAGCTGGCTTATATCACGCTGCAGGTTCTCCAACCGTCCACCGGTATTCGCTACTCCGTAAAGGACCCACTGACGCGACTTACCGAATTGTCTGCTGGCGGAGATACGGGGGCTATGTGCTTATACCTGAGCTTGATTGACACAGACCCAAACGGCAAAGAAGCAAAGTACATTGATACGGGCTTTGCCTATCTACGAAGAGGGGCTGAACTCGGCCATCCCGCCTGTTTGCGGAATGTGGGTTCCTTTTTATTGAGAGGAATTTATGGATTTCCGCGGAATGTTGCTGAAGGGTTCGATGCGGAAATTCGATCGGAGCGAGAAGGCTACGGTGGCGCCGCGTCTATAGCTATTTATCTCGCGCGCAAGCCAATCATGAATGATGCTGACTGGCAGCGACTCTATTGCTGGCAGCAGTTGGCTTCAAAATACGTAGTTTATTCAGAATTCAACACGGTGATATTTCAGCTTACCAATCCGCTCAAGAAGCCCAGTTCACACAATGTGGCATTGGCAGAACAGCTAGCCAAATGGTCACCGTCCTTGAATGAATGTGTTGCACTTGGGCTTGGAGATGAATGATGGGAACACTCCAGACACAGTGGAAAGCACAAGCAAATCAGTTGCAGGACGCCGTGTCCAGATGGAATGCGACGGCACAAGATTTGGTGGATCATAAGGCACCACCAGAGCGAATATCCCAAGCGCGCCTCAATGAGCTCGCTGCCGTCAAGCAATACAACGACTTCCTTAATAACGCCAAGCAGGACTATGCAAAGGCGACGCAGTACGAAGCGCGTCTGCGTAACGAGCCCAATCTGTCTGCGCTGGAACGTCACCAACTGGAAATCACCCGCGATGCGCTGAATGCGCGAGCCGGCGAGTTTCAGCAATTCGCAATCGACAACAAGCTGTTCCCCCAGTCTGCGAATCCGGTGAAGCTGGACGGCAAGATCTATTACGACAACGGCCACACAGAGTGGGATACCGGTACCGCACGAGGGATACTGGGTTCCGCCATCGATAGTGGCAAGTCGGTGTTTTCGGCCGGTCTCGAATGGATTACGCCAAGCAACGCTACGAATCAGCTTGCTTGTGCGGAGGGCTTCAATAGCCTGGTGGGTGCCGTGACTGGCAAAGTTCTGTTCAACCCGGGCAGAGCAGTGAATCCCGCGCAGAGAAGGCCCTAGAAGAATTCTTGGGGGCAAGGCAAGGGCGGCGTCATGGAGCCGGGTGAAGCCATTTGCCGGGTACCAATAGGGATCGTCATGCTGGCGAGCAACTCGCCCTAGATAACTCCATTCCCGGTACCGACTGTACCGGATCGGCGACGACTACATTCGAGGGCGAGGCCGACATCAAGCTGAACGACCATCCCCCGATTGCGGGCTGCTGGTGCTCCGGAGCCCGTCGCCGCAGTACATCTCACGGGCAAATGCAAAAAATTGTCATAAATAAGGGAGTAGGCCAATCGCCCGCAATATCCTGCTGTGGCCCAGCACCCGACGCGATCCCTGATCGATATTAAAAAATTTAATTTCTGATCTTATAATTTTTATTCCGAATCTCCGGATGGTTCTTGGGGAATATTCCCCCATGGTCCGGAAAGTGGATTTGGTATGATGCATGCGTCAGGAAGGGGGCGTAAGCCTCTATTTGCCAATTCCATAGATCATGTTGCTCAGCAAAACCGTTGGCGCATTGCTGTTTGGTCTGCGCAACCATCACCCATCGGAGTCAGTTCCCGAGAGCGTTTCGCTCGCGCGAGCGAAAAAAAATAGGGAGCTATGCAAACATGCGATTTCCAACCCGGGAAAGGACCAGCACTTGGTTGAGACGGCGGGTAAGCGGAAGCTGCCAGAAATTCCCTGTCTTGGCTTACGCAGCATTGACGCTTGTGGCCGTCGGCATGAACGGTGGTTGCAGCGAATTATCCACCAAGCCGACATCATCCCCTCCAGCGCCACAGGCAAAGAGCACCGTCGAGTTTCATCCTGCTATCCGCCAGCCTGGGTAAAGAACTACAAGAATCTTCCACCTGAGGTCATTCCGGGTGCCAAACTCGGCTATTCGAAGGAGGAGAGCGCAAAGCGGTTAAGGCCGGAGGTGAGGGAGTTGCTGGATCTTCTGCGGAGAATCTACTACGAGCCAGCGTTGCTAGCGCATCCCAAAGAAGTATTGAATCTCCTTCACGTCAAATCGGTGAAGCGCGATGAGTTTCGGACGAGGATGAGCGATGGTTCTATAGATCAGAGTTTTAAGGAGTACTTCCGAGCAGGCGGACTGTTCGATAGGGGATACTGGCGTGGCTACTACGTCTATCAGGGTTTTGATAACGATATCCCCAGGGAAAGATGGGGAGCTCGCATCGAGGTTGAACTCGATCGGAAGCTGGAATGCATCGATAGTCGTGCCGTGGAGGGATACATCGATCTGCCGATCGACCCGGGACTTTGGCCGCCACTGAATCCCGTTCCGCGCGAGCGTTGGGACCGTCACGGCATTGGCACCGGCGGCGGACTCATTGCTCGCAGCCCTGCCTCGTCAACCGCTGGGGTAACCATGTGGTTCGCTGATGGTTGCCTAGCCGCAATTGGTGCTGGCGCGAGGTTTGAAAACAAGAAGGTGTCGAATGAAGAAGTTTTCAAGCGGTGACCCAGTATTCTTGACCCTGGCACGTTCGGAGGGAATTAACCGGGTAGCTCTCGACGGATTTGTTGCGCAAGTAAATAGCAACCCCGTACTTAATGGGTATTTCTCCCGCATTGGTTCGGATCTAGTTGTTCGAGTAAAAAGCGATCAAGAGGTGTCCACCGCGAGGGACGGGGCATTTTTTAAACCGATACCGAACGACGACGGTAAGTTCGAGATCGCCCTGAACCCGAACTGGTTCATCGGCCCGAACGCCAAGTTCCCATCGACGGCCACCCTAACCGTCAGCCACGAACTCGACCATTACACCCGCGTTGGGCAACTCCAGAAGTCAATGGAGATCCTGAACGACCCGTCCCGATCTCCTATAGATCGCTTGAGTGGCTACATCGAGCTGCGCATGCAGACTGAGGTAATGGGTGCCCGCGCGGAGTTTCAGGCGCTGCGCGCGGCCTATGGCATTGCACCCGACGCGCCGATTCCCGAGCGCTACCAGATGCTCCTGAGTGCCAGCGACCGGCAACTGCTCAAGGTCGAGGCCAATGGCTATGCACAAGGCCTCCGAGGCGGTGCCTTGGACAACTACTTTGCCGAGCACGGCGCCGGTGTCCTTTCCCGCAACACGACCTATTGGGAGCGCTACACAAATGGAATTGCCGAGCAGATTGGCGTCCCGGGAATCGCCCAATATCGACGTCGCGCAGCCGCGCCACGCCATTGCTGTAACAGCATTTCTGCGCAGTGCGAACAACGTGACGAGGGTTTTGACAGACTCCCCTGGCAAAAACAAGAACGAAGCAGGAGTTTTGCAGTATGAGCAACATCATTTTTCGTGCAAGCCTCACTACGAGGTTTACCTCATCGATCGTCACCGTCAAGACCGAAGCCGCTGACTCTTTGGTGCCCACCTTCGAGACGGGGGTGTAAATGCTTCTCACGAGTTCGCGCCGACGCAGGCAAACGCCCTTTCCATTTTGGAAATCATATATCGGCACTTGGAGTCGCCTTTCCATCTTCCGATCGGTATGCCAAGTATGTGCGGTGAGCGGGTTATTGCTAGCGGGGTGTGGGGCAATTGTAAGTGGAACCACTTCAACGGCGAACAGCCTTGATCAAGCAGCTACGCGCGAACGCATTACGAAGCTGCGCGCGGAACAAATTGAACAGATCCGCTCCCTGCAAGCTCAAGGTGATCCGATGGGAGATTATCTATTCGCGCTTGCCAATGCGGAAGGGTGGATCGGGGAACACCGCATCAGTGACCCAGTGGCGATCAGAGACCTCTACCAGAAGGCTGCCGATAACGGCTCGAGCGACGCGATGATTGCGTTGGGGTTGATGCTATTTGATGGTCGCGGTGCTCCGCAATACACGAAGGGGGTCTACTTGCCACGCGAACAACAAGACATGAAGAGGGGTCTTGAGTGGCTTGAACGAGGGATGAAATCCCGCTGCTCATACGCGCAGCCACTCTACAACGCAATGGCCTCGGTCAACAAACAATGCCTTGTTTTCAGATCACCCGCCCGCTGGGTATGGCCAGCTTTTCGTGATGGCCGAACGCGCCGTAATTTGGATGGTTCATTCACCTATGTTCTAAAGCCCGATGCCGAACGTGAGCGTTATTGGCGCGAAAAGAATGCGGCGTGTGAGGCGTCAGCCGAAGTGCGCACAACCGCGAAAGATTGTTCATATTGAGTCCGTTTGCTATGGTGAGCAGCAGAGTTTCCCTTCCCGATCAGCATGCCGGCATGGCGCTGGCCAATAACTCGTACCTAGACCCCATTGTTGATGTACCAAAGGGGTGGGAGAAGATGGACTTGTCCAAGGCGTTGCTCAATTTGGAGTTGATTGGAATTTGCAAACCAACGCGTCTGGAACTATCGAGAATCGATTCGAGGTGTTCATTAACGCGACGGACAATCAGATAGTTTTTTCATTCAAGGGATCGGACGCCCTGTCGAATTGGACGTCCGACCTCCTCAACAACGGATCCAGCGAGTTCTTCAAGATCCAAGCGCAGGCGCAGACAGCCCTTGAGGCGCTACGCGCCGACCCAATATATGAGGGATACTCATTCTCGACTACCGGCCATAGTTTAGGCGGTGGGATGGCACAGACGTTTGCGCTAAAGAACAACCTGGATACGCAGGTCTACAACAGTCTTCCAATCCCCTCGGTGACGATCAATAGCGACTATTTTGGCGAGGGAGGCTATGAGGCAGCCTTGGCACGATATGTTGCTGCAGGACACAACGTACAAGATATTCGTACGCCGAACGATATTGCGACCTTCTACTACGGTCGGGATTCCGCCGGTGTCTATCTTTCAGAGCTGACTGATCAACAAGTCACGATGTTGCCGGGCACATTTATGCCCGAAGCGTTCAAGACCATTCTGCTTGCGGGAGCAACCCCATTCGGCTTGGCTACGTTTGGAATGGACCATACGATGGGAGCGCTGTTTGCTGGGCAGCAAGGGCTCAGCGTTGATCCGGCCACTGGCAAATACCGAATCCCACCGAATCACGCCGATTTTGCGGCTATCCCTGCCAATGTGCGTGAGCAATTCGGAAGCCTAAGCTCCAGCCCGGTGGCGAACGTCATTCAAGAGGGCCAAGATTCCTATGTTGTCCAGCGCGCTGACGGTACGCAGCAGTGGGTTCGCGTAGACCAGAGTACAGGGGAAACTCTGATTCAGCAGCGAAACAGTTTTGGCGGGTACACCGAATTGACAATGAACGCTCGCGACAAGTCAAGCGCTGTCGTGACGCAATATGACCGTGACCGGGATGTCATGCAGTCAGGTCAATTATTCGGGGATGGTAGTTC
>NZ_JBYSZI010000072.1:0-27248 GCF_058787075.1 Cupriavidus sp. FW305-46 | reverse complement strand
TGCAGAGAGTCTCCACCCCGATCCAGCCCCCCGGCCGCGCCGCCCTGCTTGCCACCCTGGAGCGCGAGCCGCGCTGGGATGTGATCGTCATCGGCGGCGGCGCCACCGGCCTGGGCACCGCAGTCGACGCCGCCTCGCGCGGCTACCGAACGCTGCTGGTCGAAGCCGCGGATTTTGCCAAGGGCACCTCCAGCAAGGCCACCAAGCTGGTGCATGGCGGCGTGCGCTACCTGGCCCAGGGCAATATCAGCCTGGTGCGCGAGGCCCTGCACGAGCGCGGCCTGCTGGCGCGCAACGCGCCGCACCTGGTGTGGCCGCTGGGCTTCGTGGTGCCGGCCTACCAGCTGTTCGACCAGCCCTTCTACGGCATCGGCCTCAAGGTCTACGACATGCTGGCCGGCGACCTCAACCTGGCCGGCAGCCGCTGGCTGAACCACCGCGAGGTGCTGGCCGCGGCGCCCAACCTGGCCGAGCACGTCGGCGGGCGTCCGCTGCGCGGCGGCAACCTGTATTTCGACGGCCAGTTCGACGATGCGCGGCTGGCGGTGGCGCTGATGCGCACGCTGTTCGACGTGGGCGGCACCGCGGTCAACTACATGCGCGTGACCGGCCTGAGCCAACAAGGCGGCGTGATCAGCGGCGTGACCGTGCAGGATGTGCTGGGCGACGCCACCTTCCACCTGCGCGCCGACTGCGTGATCAACGCCACCGGCGTATGGGTCGATGCGATCCGGCAGATGGAAGACGGCCACGCGCGTGCCATGGTCGCGCCCAGCCAGGGCGTGCACCTGACGCTGCCGCGCAGCTTCCTGCCGGGCGAGCGCGCCATCCTGATCCCCAAGACCGACGACGGCCGGGTGCTGTTCGTGGTGCCCTGGAACGGCCACACCATCGTCGGCACCACCGACACGCCGCGCCGCGACCTGCCGCTGGAACCAGACGCCGGCGCCGACGATGTCGACTTCATCCTGGAAACCGCGTCGCGCTACCTGGCCAGGGACCCGACCCGTGCCGACGTCACCAGCGTCTGGGCCGGCCTGCGGCCGCTGGTGCGGGCCACCGGCGAGGCCTCTACCGCATCGCTGTCGCGCGAGCATACGATCCTGGTGTCCAAGGCCGGGCTGATCACCGTCACCGGCGGCAAGTGGACCACTTACCGCAAGATGGCCGAAGACGTGATCGAGACCGCGATCCAGCGCCAGATGGTGCGCGCGGCCCCGTGCGTGACCGCCGAGCTGCCCCTGCACGGCGCGGCGGGGCTGCCGGCAGGGCTGCCGCCGCCGGATTCAGGCTCGCCGGACCGCTACTACGGCAATGAACTGGACCTGCTGCGCGCGCTGCCCGGATATGACCGGATGCTGGCACCAGCGTCGGGCCTGACCGAGGCGCACGTGCGCTTTGCGGCCCGGCACGAACTGGCGCGCCGGGTCGAGGACGTGCTGGCCCGCCGCAACCGCGCGCTGTTCCTGGACGCGCGCGCCGCCGTGGACGCCGCGCCGGCCGTGGCCGCGGTCCTGGCCGAGGAGCTCGGCGAGAACGAGGCCTGGCAGGCGCGCGAAATCGAGAGCTTCCGCACGCTCGCCGCCGGCTACATGCTCGGCTGACCCGGACGCCGCCGGAACCACCATCGGCGCCGCCCCCTCTCAACTGGCTGCCCCCCCATCGACCAAGGCAAACCCATGACCACTCGTCCGATCCTGTCCTGCGCCCGCGCCGTGGCCCTGCTCGCAACCGTCGGCGCCTGCGCCGCCGCGCACGCCGCCCGCGCGCCCGGCATCGACGGCGTGCGCTTCCCGGACGTGCGCACCGTGCGCTACCAGTGCGACGGCGGCAAGACTCTTTCCGTGCGCTATTTCAACAGCCCGGACAACCAGGCGGCAGTGTTCCGCATCGACGGCAAGCCGGTGCTGGCGGTCAGCACCGTGTCGGCCTCCGGCGCGCGCTATGTCGGCGGCCGCTACGAATGGTGGACCAAGGGCGAGGAAGGCACGCTGCGCGACCTGATGCAGGCCGAAAACGCCGCGCCGGCGCTGGCCAACTGCCAGGCAAAGCCCTAAGCGCCACGTCAACGTTTGAGGTGGCGGCGTTCCGGGCGATAATGCGGGGATTGAATCAGGGAGAACACCATGGACGAGATTGAAGATCTGTCCGATCTGCCGATGCCCCGCTTTATCTGGGGCTTCGCCGTTATCGCAGGCAAAGGCGGCGAGGTCATGCACGACGAGTTCGAGTATCTGACCCATACCCGCAGCCCGCGCTTCACCTGCCGCGTGGTCGAGCTAGAAGACATGCCGGCGGAAAGCGAGGAAGACGCCATCGATGGCCGCATCGTCCATGAAGACGATCCGAGCCGGATGTTCTATATCACCGATGCCGGCATGGCGCTGGTCAATTTCCAGCTGTTCGACAAGATGCCGGACAAGCAGAAATTCAAGCGTATCTGCGACGAAGCCATCGCCAACTGGATGCTGCGCCGCGAATTCCTTGACGAAGAAGAAGAGGACTGACCCGCTCGTGGCCTGATGGGGTCAGGCAGGTGGCCGCGGGCGCGGCCACCATATTTCAGCTCTGGCCCTGCTCCGGCGGCAACGCGCCCGCCAGCAGTTCATTGAGCAGCCCGGTCATGCCACCCGGGTGATCGACGGCAAGCGCCTGCAGGCGCTTGACCAGCGTGCCGTCCAGCTTGCACGCAAAGGGCACCAGACCTTGCTCCTGGTCGAGCCGGCGCTGTTCGCGCCGGTCCGGGCGCGCCGCGCCGCCGGGAATACCCCGCCCCGCCGAAGCCTGCTTCAGGCTGTTGGCGATCTTCAGGCCCTTGTTTTTTTCCAGGTCCGTTTTCTTCACGGCATTATCCGAAAGTCTGTAGAGGCCGGTATTGTACGCACCTGCGGCATCCACCGGCCGCAAGGCGACCGGCGCCGCTATTCGTTGCCGACTTCGATCAGTTCGGCAGCCACCCGCTGGATTTCCGCATAGACCGGAATGGCCTCCATCGGCCCGGTGCAGCCCACGGCCGTGGCCTGGCTGGCATCGGCGCCAGGCGGCAGGAACACAAAGGCCATGCCGGGCTGCCAGCCGGGATGCTTGCGCAGGCTGTCATTGAGGATGTCGAGATACTGCGCGCGCGTGAAAACGTGCTTTGCCATTGCTACCTCCGGTATCCGCCGCCGATGTGCCGCGCGGGCGCGGTTGTCATGGCGGCGATCGTAGCATGGCAAGGCCACCCGGCGTCACCGTGCGGCGCCGGGTGCCGGCACCTCAGCACTCGCCCTTCTTGGCGTGGCCGGGCGGGCAGTGATAGCCCTTGTCCTTGTGGCCCTTATCCTTGTGCCCCTTGTCCTTGTACCCGCCCTGGTCCCAGCGACCTGGCACCAGCACCCAGCCGTCGCGCGACTGGATCCAGCGCGGCGACTCATAGACATAGCCGGGGCGTTCACGTTCCCAGCGCCCCTTCTTCCAGGCGTGCTTGTGGTGGTGATCATCCCAGTCCCAGTAGCCCGGCATCCAGACATAGCCGGAGCGCGGCGCGGGCACGACCTCGTAGATCGGGGCCGGCGGTGGTACGCCGATGGCAATATTGACCGACACCTGAGCCATCGACGCCGCACTGAACGTCAGGCCGGAACCCAGCAGGGCCGCCAGCAGGAGTGCCTTGGCCGGCCGGAGCGCGCGATGTGTCATGGGAGTCCTTTCTTGTGGAGGAACATGCCCACAGTCTAGCGCGCACCGATCCCGGCGCAATGTAAGAAACGGTATCCGCTGGTCACAAAGATGCCGGCGCGCAACACTCGCTAGTGGTCTTCTGCCATCGCCTTGAGCTGGGCCTCGCCCGCTACCCGCGCGGCATCCGAGGTGGTGAAGGTGTCGTCCGAAACGATGGCGCGCCGGATCTGCTGCGCGCCAAAGTCCACCAGCGCGATGACCCACACATAGCGCCCCGCCTGGGGCGCGGTCTGCACGAAAGCCTTCAGGTTGTTGCGCGATTCACTTGCCATGATCCATCTCCTGTTGAGACGTGCCGCAGCACAGGTGTCTGGGAACTCTAGCACATGGCTCGCCCGCTCACCGGGTGGCGGCATCGGTGGCGAAGTCACGCAATTCGCGCGCCCGCCCGGCCGTCATCCGCGCCATGCAGGTCGCCCCGGCCACGCGCGCGGCCGTGCCGCCGGCCGGATTGGCCACATAGGTGCAGTTGGCCTGGCGAAACTCCAGCCAGACCCGCTGCGCGACCCGCAGCTGGCCGGTGCGCGGCGCTTCCAGCCGCCGCAGCAAGGCTTGATAGGCGCTGTTCAGCGCCACGTCCTGGACCCGTGCTTCGGCCGAGGCGCAGCCGAGCATGTCGGCAGTCGACGTGGCCTTGGCCATGCAGCGTTCATATTCGGCGCTCAGGCCATTGCCTTGCTCGGCGCGCGCCGGTGTGCCCGCCGCGGCGAGAACAAGGACGGCAAGACATGCGATGACGCGCATAACGGCTCTCCTTTTGCCTGGTGGTGACATGACGACGCCATGCCGGGGCATCGGGACGCTCAGGCCAGCCAGCGCCCCAGCGTGGCCACGGCGATATTGACCAGCCCGAGCACCAGGTTGGTCCCCACCGCCTGCCGGATGCGGTTCAGCGCGGCACCGGCGCCCGGCCAGTCCTGGGCATCCACGGCCCGGCCCAGCGCGCGATACGGCCCAAACCACACGTAGCAGAAAATCACCGTCATGACGAGGCCGATCCCCATCATCAGGTGCCAGCTGCGTGGGGCAGCGGACATGCCCACTGCAGCCAGCATCGCTGCGCCGCTCAGCAGGATCGCAATCACCGCCGCCCATACCCACGGGAAGAAGCGGGCAAACACACCGCGCCAGAGCCGCAGCCGCGGCGGCGGTTCCAGCACGGTGCCGGCCACGGGCCGCAGGCACAGGTAGGCGAAGAACATACCGCCCACCCAGACGGCAACGCCGGCAACGTGCAGGAAGCGGAAAAGCGGGTCGGCAATCATGGCGGCATGCGGCGGCGAGGCGCGCGTTGGGGACGATGGACCCATTCTAAGTGTTGTGCCCGCCACGGCGAAGCGCTGCGCGCGTTCCCGCCTGACTTCAGGAAAACGACCCAAAACCGTTAAACATTCCGTATCACGCCGCGTCGCAAACAGGCCCCACGGAAGCATGCCCGCACAAGCGTGTTCCGGGGCCGGGCCCGCCCGTGCCGGACGCTTGACCGCCCGGAACCCGCCCCCGGACAATAACTGCGGCTGCGGACAGCCCACCACCCATTACAGGCCACACCGAACCTCCTTCCCCAGACCATGGCTCCTGCCCCAGCCAGCGCCCTTCCCAGTGCCGATTCCGCCCGACGTCCACCGCTGCTGCGCCGCGCCCTGCCGGCCCTGCTCGCCGTGACGCTGGCGGTGCTGCCGGCCATGCTGCCGCCGGCGGTAACGGCGCAGCCCGCGCCGCAGCGCACCGACCTGGTCGCGCGCGTGGTCTTCAGCCTGCTGGGGTATGCACGCTGGCCGGTCGAGCGCGACCCGGTGCGGCTGTGCGTGGACAACACCAGCCGCTACTCCGCGCGGCTGATGGAAGGCGGCACGCTCGCCAATGGCCGCCCGGTGCGCGCGCGCCAGGTCGACGTGCTGGCCGACATGCTGCATCCGGCCTGCGATGCCCTCTACATCGGCGCCATGAACGAAGCCCGCCGCAAGCGGCTGTCAGGCGAGCTGACCGGCCGGCCGGTGCTGGTGATCGCCGAGGAAGACTTCGAGTGCGAGGTCGGCAGCATGTTCTGCCTGAACATCCGCGACCAGCAGGTCTCGTTCCGCGTCAACCTCGACACGCTCGCCCGCAGCGGCGTGCACGTGCACCCCGGCGTGCTGCAGCTGGGCCGCCGCAAGGGAGCGCCATCATGAGCGCCCACCAGCCGGCGCGCGGCAATGGCGCCCGCCCCACCCTCTACAGCGTGCTGCGCCGGATCCACCTGGGCGTGGCGCTGATCGCGGTATTCACTGCCGGGGTATCGCTGACCGCCCTTGGCCTGACCGCACTGCGCGTCTATGCCGACCACAACGTGCGGCTGGTGGCCCGCTCGATCGCCTACACGCTGGAAGCGCCAGTCGTATTCCGCGACCAGGCGGCCACCGGCGAGACGCTGGCGGCTATCGCCGCGTCCGAGGACATCGCGCGCGCCACCGTCTACGACCTCGACAACCACGTGCTGGCCGAATGGCAGCGCCCCGGCCAGGCGCCACTGACCGGCTTGCGCCACGTGCTGAGCGAGTGGCTGAGCATGGGTGTCGTGGAACAGCCGATCCTGCACCAGACGCAACAGGTCGGCATGCTGCGCGTCAGTGGCGACCCCCGCAACCTGCTGCATTTCCTGCTGCGCGGCGCGCTCGGCCTGCTTGGCTGCCTGCTGCTGACCGCCATCGGCGCCCACTACCTGGCCAGCCGGCTGCTGGTGCAGATCGTCGAGCCGCTGCGCAACCTGATGCGCGTGGCGCACGCGGTGCGTTCCAAGCGCGATTTCGCGCAGCGCACGCCGCCGGCCAGCATCGCGGAACTCAATGCCCTCAGCGAAGACTTCAACGGCCTGCTGGACGAACTGCAGACCTGGCAGAACCAGATGCAGCACGAGAACCGCTCGCTCGCCCACCGCGCCAACCACGATGCGCTGACCGGCCTGCTCAACCGCGCCGCCTTCGTCGAAGCGCTGGAGCACGCCGTGCGCCATGCCGCGGCCAACGACGAATACGCGGCCGTGCTGTACCTGGACAGTGACGATTTCAAGAACATCAACGACCGCCACGGCCATGCCGCCGGCGATGCCGTGCTGGTGGCCGTGGCCCAGCGCATCCGCGCCAGCCTGCGCGCCGGCGACACCGTGGCACGCATCGGCGGCGACGAGTTCGCCGTGCTGGCCGCAGCGCTGCGCGCGCCGCGCGACGCCATCCATATCGCCGAGCATATCCTGCAGGCAATGTCCGCCCCGATCGACCTGCCCGACGGCAGCACGGTGCAGGCCTCGCTCAGCATCGGCCTGGCCGTCTTCCCTGTCCATGCGCAAGGCAGCCAGGCGCTGCTGCACGCGGCCGACGCCGCCATGTACGGCGCCAAGCGGCGCTCCGGCGGCACCTGGCAATGCGCCGAGCCGCGCCTGGACGTCACGCAGTGAGAACCCGCATGCCCGAACGCCTGCCCCTGCCCTACTGGAAGTCCCTGTGGAAACTCTGGCTCGCCGCCGTCGTGCTGACGGGGCTGTCGCTGGCCGGCTGCCAGACCGCGCCGCCAGCCACCGGGCTGTCTCCGGCACAGGTCGCGATGCTGAAGCAGGAAGGCTTCGCCCTGACCGATGAAGGCTGGGAACTCGGCTTGTCAGACAAGCTGCTGTTCGGATTCAATGAGGACCTGATCGACGCTGAGCGCGCCGCCAATGTGCAGCGCCTCGGGCGGGCGCTGAAGGGCGCGGGCATCGAGCGCCTGCGCGTGGATGGCCACACCGACGACGCGGGCTCGGCCGAATACAACCAGTCGCTGTCAGTGCGGCGCGCCGAAGCCGTGGCAAGGCTGCTGGCGGGCACCGGCTTTGCGCCGGAAAACATTGAAGTTCGCGGACGGGGCAAGAGCCACCCGGTGGCCGACAACCGCACCGCCGCCGGACGCAGCGAGAACCGGCGCGTCGCCATCGTCGTATCGGTCGAGTAGGACGACGGCAGGCGCGTCAGTCACCGAACGGATTGGGCGCGCGGTTCTCCGGCGCGTCGCTCAGGTCGAACTCGTCGCGCACCTTGTCGACCACCGCGCGGATGCTGGCCTCGTAGCCGGACGCATTGCCGAAGCCCGTCATGTTCCAGTTGCGCCCGCGCGCATCGCGCGCGTGCGGCACAGGCGCCGGCACCCGGACCTTGGCGCCGTCCTCGCCGATTTCATAGATTTGCTGGATGCGCCGGCTCACCTCGTCCTGCAGGGCACGCCGGCCACGCTCACGCTTGGCCATGGCTGACTCCTCGATCAATCCCGAGGCATCCTAGCACGCACGCAAATCTGCTCAAAGCGCAGCCTTGGCAGCCTGGTACGCAGCGTAAAGCCGGCCAAAGACCGGCCCCGGCACCCCCTTGCCAATGGCGCGGCCATCGATGGTCACCACCGGCAGCAGCTCCTTGCTGGCAGACGACAGCAGCACCTCATCGGCGGCGAACACCTCTTCCTTCGCGATGCGGCGCGCCTCCAGCGCAATCCCCATCGCGGCACAGACCTCTTCCATGAACCCGTAGCGGATGCCTTCCAGGATCAGGTTGTCCTTGGGCGGCGCCATCACGCGGCCGTCGCGCACCACCCACACATTGGACGCCGACGCCTCGGTCAGCCAGCCATCCCGGAACTGGATCGCCTCGATCGCGCCGTGCTCCACCGCATGCTGCGCCGCCAGCACGTTGCCCAGCAGCGACGTCGACTTGATCTGGCAGTTCAGCCAGCGCCGGTCCTCCATCGTCACGCACGCCACGCCCTGCTCAAGCATCTGCGCCGACGGCAACGCCATCGGGTTGGTCATGATCAGCACCGTCGGCACGACCTCCTTCGGAAACGCATGCGTGCGCTTGGCGACGCCGCGCGACACCTGGATGTAGACCAGCTGGTCCGACAGGCCGTTGGCCTCGACCACCTCGCCGACCAGCTCCAGCCACTGCCCGGCGCTGTACGGATCGGGAATCCCGATGCCCTCCAGGCTGCGGTGCAGGCGGGCCAGATGCTGCTCTGCGCGGAATGGCTTGCCGTTGTAGTAAGGGATGACTTCGTAGATGCCATCGCCAAAGATGAAGCCGCGGTCGAGGACGGGGATGCGGGCTTCGGAGAGAGGGGTCAGGGTGCCGTTGAGGTGGACGATGGGGTCGGACATGGGGGCAAGTGCTAGAGATTCGAAAAAGACGCCTGATTCTTTCACGGGCAGGCACGCAGGTTCATGCAATTTGCGCATGAGGTTGGCTACCCGTGCCAAGCCGGCGCCGGCGCCGGCGCGCACACTCAGGCTGGCGGCAGCGCTTTCGACAACAGCACAGTGGTAAAGCCACTGTCCCAGCTCTCGTCGGGATAGAAATCGATCTCGGCATAGCCATGGCGCCGGTAGAACGCGCGGCTTTGCACGTTGAACGTGTCCGTCTCCAGCCTCGCCTCGCGATGCCCGGCGCGGGCAATCGCGCCTTCGGCATGGGCCAGCAGCGCCCCGCCCAGCCCCATGCGTTGCCATGCCCGCCCGACATGCAGGGCCCAGATAAAGTTGTTCTCCCAATCCACCATCGCGGCGGGCACGCCATCCACGCAGGCTACGCGGAATGCTTGCAGGCGCGCTTCGACGTAGCTTCGGGTCTTGCCTTGCCGTTCGAAGGCAGCTGCCGCGGCGGCTGTCAGTTGCGGCTTCCAGGTGCCGAGGTAGGTGTCGGTCAGGATGGCTTCCACCGCTTGCGCGTCTGCGGGCAAGGCGGGGCGGATTTCGAGTTCGAAGGTGAGTTTGGTCATGGCCGGGAGGATACCGGGCACCGGGTACATGGCGGAAGCCCTCTCATGGCCAGAACAACTGGATCGACGCGCTCATCCAATCCCGCGCGCCGAGAGGGAAGCCATGCCTTCGCCGCGATGGCTGGCATAGCATGTCGCCTTGCGGCAACACCTCTATTTAGAGGGATGCGCGATACAAGGTCCTATACGACCATCGCTCACGGGCGATCCCGCGACTCGCCCACTACTACTTCAGCCCTCGCCTACCCTGGCCGAGGGCTTTTCTTTGAGCCCTTCAGGCATTACGAAGCCACCAGGGACTGGAAACAAAAAAGCCGCCCAGACGGGCGGCTTTGCTTTGCATAGTGTTCTGGCGGAGAGAGGGGGATTCGAACCCCCGATAGGCTGTTAACCTATACACGCTTTCCAGGCGTGCGACTTAAACCACTCATCCATCTCTCCGGGAAGTCCGAGATTATAGCAGAGTTGCCTGGCGAATCCAGTGCTTCGTCGCCGTATCCCGCCTTACTTGACAAGCCCATCCGCCCTACCCCTTGCGCAGGTAGCTAACCAACCGGTCGATCACCGGTGCATTGCGTGGTGTCAGCAGGCTGACGATGATGGCCACGGCGAAGCCCGCCGGCACGCCGAAAGCGCCGGAGGCGATCGGGTCGACGCCGAACCAGCGGTTGCCGAAGATGCCGGTCATGCGGGTGAAGAACGGATAGTTGACGATGATGTAGTAGACCGCCACGCCCAGCCCGGCGGCCATGCCGGCGACTGCGCCGGCGGCGGTGGTGCGGCGCCAGAAGATGCCGAGGACCAGCACCGGGAAGAAGCTGGAGGCGGCCAGTGAGAACGCGGCGCCGACCAGGAACAGGATATTGCCGGGGCGCAGCGATGTGACGTAGGAGGCAAAAAGCGCCACGCCCAGCAACACGATCTTGGCGGTGGTGACGCGGCGCTGGTGGCTCGCCTGGCGGTCGACCATGTGATAGAAGACGTCGTGCGAGAGCGCATTGGCGATGGTCAGCAGCAGGCCGTCGGCGGTGGACAGCGCAGCGGCCAGGGCGCCGGCGGCGATCAGGCCGGAGATCACGTATGGCAGGCCGGCGATTTCCGGCGCGGCCAGCACGATCATGTCGGGCTGCAGCAGGATCTCGGCCCATTGCACGATGCCGTCGCCGTTGACATCGCGGATGCCGAACACGGGTGGATCGACCTTGCGCCATTGCACCACCCACTGCGGCAATTCGGCGTAGGGGGTTCCCACCAGGTGCTGGAAGAACTCGTATTTGACCAGCGCAGCCAGCGTGGGCGCGGACACGTACAGCAACGCGATGAAGAACACGGCCCAGGCCACGGAGTTGCGCGTTTCCTTGACCGACGGGGTAGTGTAGAGCCGCGTCAGGATGTGCGGCAGGCTGGCGGTGCCGACCATCAGGCAGAACACCAGCAATACAAAATTCAGCCGCTTGGTCTTGCGCTCCTGCTCCGATGCCGCGGGATAGGGCTCGGTCGATGACAGCGAATGGCGGCTGCGGGCCAGTGCGTCTGCCCGCTGCTGGTTCCACTGCTGCTGTGCCGCAGCAGGGTCGCGCGGGAATTCCAGCCGTTCGCGCTCCAGCGACTTGATGTCGCGCAGCGGCGCATTACGCGTGCGCAGGTCCTGCAGCCGCGCGTCGAGCGCGTCGCGCTCCTGAGCAAAGGAATCGGGCAACCGGGCGATGCGCTCCTGCAGCAGGATGGCCTGCTGCCGGTAGTACTCGCGCACGGCCTGCTCGGCCGGCTCGCGCTCCAGTTGCTGCTCGCGCGCGTCCAGTTGCGACAGCAGCGTGCCGTAGCTGAGCTGCGGCAGCGCTTCGTGGTGATGCTTCCACGCGATCATCGATACCGTGACCAGGAAGGCGACGATCATCATGATGTACTGCGCCACCTGCGTCCACGTGACCGCGCGCATGCCGCCCAGGAACGAGCACACCAGGATGCCGGCCAGCCCGAAGAAGATGCCGACGGCAAACTCCACGCCGATAAAGCGCGTCACCACCAGCCCCACGCCCTGGATCTGCGCCACCAGGTAGACGAAGGAGCAGAGCGAAGCCGCCAGCACCGCGATCGCGCGCACTGGCAGGTTGCCGCCGGGCTTGCCGTTGCCGTAGCGCGCCGCGAGGAAATCGGGAATGGTGTAGCCGCCGTACTTGCGCAGGTACGGCGCCAGCAGGAAGGCCACCAGGCAGTAGCCGCCAGTCCAGCCCATCACATAGGCCAGCCCTTCGTAGCCCGAGGAAAACAGGATGCCGGCCAGGCCGATGAAGGACGCCGCGCTCATCCAGTCGGCGGCAATCGCCATGCCGTTGAACAGCGCCGGCACGCGCCGCGAGGCAACGTAGTACTCGTTCAGGTCAGAGGTGCGGCAGATCAGCCCGATGCAGGCATAGATCGCGATGGTGATGAAGAGGAAGACGTAGCCGAGCCACAGCGCATCGGCGTTGGACTTTTCCAGCAGCCCCATCATGCCGACGAAGCCGAACAACCCTAGCGTGAACAGGCCGTAGTACAGCAGCAACCGTCGGCGAAAGCGCGACTGGGCTTCAGGCATGGGGGACGGTCCGTGGTCGGTGGGGGGCTATCGTAACAAACCCGCCGGCGCGCGGGAACGCGGCGGCGGGTTCAAGGGCTCGATCGGGCCGAAGCTAGACGATCACTGTGCCTGCTTGAGCTGCTCCAGGATGGCCGGATTCTCCAGCGTCGAGGTGTCCTGCGTGATTTCCTCTCCCTTGGCCAGCGACCGCAGCAGGCGCCGCATGATCTTGCCCGAGCGCGTCTTGGGCAGGTTGTCGCCAAAGCGGATGTCCTTGGGCTTGGCGATCGGGCCGATCTCCTTGCCGACCCAGTTGCGCAGTTCCGTCGCGATCTTGACGGCCTCTTCGCCAGTCGGACGCGAACGCTTGAGCACGACGAAGGCGCAGATGGCCTCGCCGGTCATGTCGTCGGGGCGGCCCACCACGGCGGCTTCGGCCACCAGCGGGTTGGCCACCAGCGCTGACTCGATCTCCATCGTGCCCATGCGGTGGCCCGACACGTTCAGCACGTCGTCGATGCGGCCCATGATGGTGAAGTAGCCGGTGTCCTTGTCGCGGATCGAGCCGTCGCCGGCCAGGTAGAGCTTGCCGCCGAGCTCTTCGGGGAAGTAGCTCTTCCTGAAGCGCTCCGGATCGCCCCAGATGGTGCGGATCATGGCCGGCCACGGACGCTTGACCACCAGGATGCCGCCGTTGCCGTTGGGCACGTCATGGCCGGTCTCGTCGACGATGGCGGCCATGATGCCCGGCAGCGGCAGCGTGCACGAACCCGGCACCAGCGGCGTCGCGCCCGGTAGCGGCGTGATCATGTGGCCGCCGGTTTCGGTCTGCCAGAAGGTGTCGACGATCGGGCAGCGCTCGTTGCCGATGTTCTTGTAGTACCACATCCAGGCTTCGGGGTTGATCGGCTCGCCCACGGTGCCGAGCAGGCGCAAGCTGGACAGGTCGTACTGCTTCGGGTGGATCTTCTCGTCGGCCTCGGCGGCCTTGATCAGCGAGCGGATCGCGGTCGGCGCGGTGTAGAAGATGCTGACCTTGTGGCGCGCGATCATGTCCCAGAAGCGGCCGGCGTGGGGGTACGTGGGCACGCCCTCGAACACCACCTGGGTCGCGCCGGCGGCCAGCGGGCCATAGGCGATGTAGGTATGACCGGTGACCCAGCCGATGTCCGCGGTACACCAGAACAGGTCGTCGGGCTTGATATCGAAGGTCCACTTCATTGTCATCAGCGCCCACAGCAGGTAGCCGCCGGTGCTGTGCTGCACGCCCTTGGGCTTGCCGGTGGAGCCGGAGGTGTAGAGCACGAACAGCGGGTGCTCGGCGCTCACCGGCTCGGCTTCGCAGGTATCCGGCTGGCCGGCGCTGACATCTTCCATCCAGCGGTCGCGGCCTTCGGTCCAGGCAACCTTGCCGCCGGTGCGGCGGTAGACGATCACGTTCCTGACGGCCTCGCAGCCACCCAGCGCCAGCGCATCGTCGGCGATGGCCTTGAGCGGCAGCGCCTTGCCGCCGCGCATCTGCTCGTCGGCGGTGATCAGCGCCACCGCGCCCACGTCCACCAGCCGCTCCTGCAGCGACTTGGCCGAGAAGCCGCCGAACACCACCGAGTGCGTGGCGCCCAGGCGTGCGCAGGCCTGCATCGCGACCACGCCTTCGACCGACATCGGCATGTAGATCACCACGCGGTCGCCCTTCTTGATGCCGAGCGCCCTCAGGCCGTTGGCGAAGCGGCACACCTTGCCATGCAGCTCGCGGTAGGTGACGCGCGTCACGGTGCCGTCATCGGCCTCGAACACGATCGCGACCTTGTCCGCATTGCCGTTCTGCAGATTGCGGTCCAGGCAGTTGTAAGAGGCGTTGAGCTCGCCGTCTTCGAACCACTTGTAGAACGGTGCGTTGCTTTCGTCCAGCACCTTGGTGAAGGGCTTGGTCCAGTGCAGCAGCTCGCGCGCGTGGCGCGCCCAGAAGCCTTCATAGTCACGCTCGGCTTCGTCGCACAGCGCCTGGTAGGCCTCCATGCTGGGGATCGCGGCCTGGCTGGCGAAGCCTTCCGGCGGGTTGAACACGCGATGCTCTTGCATCACCGATTCGATGGCGGACATAAGTTTGTCTCCTGATTTTGGACTGGCTTTGGCTGCCACGTTACGCCCGACGGCTTACTTAAACCTGACGGTAAGACCTGACGGTGGGCCTGGGTGTGCCTGCAACTTGTTGCAATGCAGCGGGAAAAATCCACGCACGCGCAGCGAAAGTGCAGCCTTCTCCATTAGGCTAGCACAGCTATAATCCGCGAGTTCCATACTTGATCGCGGCGCTTACCCTTGCCGCTCCCGCCGGCTCAGCACCCGCCGCGCCAAGGCGCCGCGGCGCCCGCCGGACGACCAAGGCCGTACCCGTGCCCGCCAATCCTTCAGCATTCTCCCCGGTCTACGCCCTCTTCCTGGTTGCCTCGATGGCGCTGGTCGGCAGCAACGTGGGCCTCGGCAAATCGATCATCGCGCATGTGCCGGTGCTGCTGTTCGCGCTGCTGCGTTTTGTCATTGCCATCGTCTGCCTGGCACCCTGGTACCGGCCCGCGCGCATGCGCCGGGTCTCGCGCGGGGAATGGCTGAACCTGTTCCTGCAGGCGTTCTTCGGCACCTTCCTGTTTACCCTGCTGATGCTCAATGGCGTGCGGCTGACCAGCGCCATGGCGGCCGGCGTGATCACCAGCACCATCCCGGCCACGGTGGCGATCCTGTCGTGGCTGCTGCTGCGCGAGCGGCTGTCGCGGCGCACGGTGGCATCGGTGCTGCTGGCGATGACCGGCATCGCCGTGCTGAATATCGCCCGGGGCGACGCGCACGGTGCCGGCAGCGGCAGCCAAGCATGGCTGGGCAACCTGATGATCATGGGCGCGGTGGTGTGCGAATCGATCTACGTGATCCTGTCGCGGCGGCTCACGCAGACGCTGGCCGCGATCGAGATCTGTGCCTACACGCATTTGATTGGCGGGCTGCTGATGCTGCCGCTGGGGCTGGTGCCGCTGCTGGACTTCGATGCGTCGCCGGTGCCCACGCAGACCTGGCTGATGCTGCTGTGGTATGCGCTGTCGGCCAGCGTGTTCTCGTTCTGGCTGTGGATGAAGGGCATCCGCCATGTGCCGGCGCAGCTGGCGGGGGTGTTCACCTCGGTGCTGCCGGTGGCGGCTGCCACCTACGGCATCGCCTTCCTGGGCGAGCAGCCGGGCTGGCCGCATGGGGTGGCGCTGGCGTGCGTGCTGGCCGGGATCGTGCTGGCCAGCTGGCCGGGGCGGATCGCGCGCGGCGCGTGGCGCGGCAAGGCGGCCGGCGCCGATCCCGGCGCCGCGGCCTGAGCCACGCCGGCGACGAACGATTCGGTTACGGTCGGTAACAGCGCCCGGTCATCGGCGCTTGGTACAATCCACGCCGCCTTTCAACTCGCTGACACCGCCCCGCCCATGGCTTCCAATCCTATGACCAGGCCGCAGACCATGCGGCCGATCCCGAGCATCATCTTCGCGTCGCGCTGGCTGCAGTTGCCGCTTTACCTGGGCCTGATCGTGGCCCAGGGCGTCTATGTCTACCACTTCCTGGTCGAGGTCTGGCACCTGCTGGCGCATGTGACCGAGTTCGACGAGAACAAGATCATGCTGGTGGTGCTGGGCCTGATCGACGTGGTGATGATCTCCAACCTGCTGATCATGGTGATCGTGGGCGGCTATGAGACCTTTGTCTCGCGCCTGGGCATCGACAACCATCCGGACGAGCCGGAATGGCTGGACCACGTCAACGCCGGGGTGCTCAAGGTCAAGCTGTCGATGGCGCTGATCGGGATTTCGTCGATCCACCTGCTCAAGACCTTTATCGATGCCGAGCAACGGACCACGCACACCATCATGTGGCAGGTGGCCATCCATATTGCCTTCCTGCTGTCGGCGGTCGCCATGGCCTGGGTGGACCGGATGGTGTCGCACCCGGCCGGCGCACCTGCCAAGCACTAATCACATTCGTGCGCCATCGGACGCCTAGTCCCAGCCAGACCGCGGCCATGTGCCGCGGTTTTTGCTTTTGGGCCCGCCCCCACGCAGGCAGCGGCGTTTGCCGCACATTATCGGTTGTGGACGGATGTATGCAGCCAGGCAGAGCGCCCCGGCTCAGTGTATGATTTCAGGCTGTGTTTCACCGCTGCCCTCCCCACAAAATGACTGTCATCAAGCAAGAAGACCTCATCCAGAGCGTCGCCGACTCCCTGCAGTACATCAGCTACTACCACCCGATGGACTACATCACCAGCCTGGGCCGCGCCTATGAGCTGGAGCAGAGCCCGGCGGCCAAGGACGCGATCGCGCAGATCCTGACCAACAGCCGCATGTGTGCCGAGGGCAAGCGCCCGATCTGCCAGGACACCGGCATTGTCACGATCTTCGTCAAGGTGGGGATGGACGTGCGCTGGGATGGCGCCACCATGGGCCTGACCGACATGATCAACGAGGGTGTGCGCCGCGGCTACACGCATCCGGACAACGTGCTGCGCGCCTCGATCGTCAGCCCGCCCGAAGGCGGCCGCAAGAACACCAAGGACAACACCCCGGCCGTGATCCACTACGAAGTGGTGCCGGGCAACACCGTCGACATCCAGGTCGCGGCCAAGGGCGGCGGCTCGGAGAACAAGTCCAAGTTCGTGATGCTGAACCCGTCCGACTCGATCGTCGACTGGGTGCTGAAGACCGTGCCGACCATGGGCGCCGGCTGGTGCCCGCCGGGCATGCTGGGCATCGGCATCGGCGGCACCGCCGAGAAGGCCATGGTGATGGCCAAGGAATCGCTGATGGAGTCCATCGACATCCAGGACATCATCGCCCGCGGCCCCAAGGACTGGGTCGAGGAACTGCGCGTCGAGCTGTACGAGAAGGTCAACGCGCTGGGCATCGGCGCGCAGGGCCTGGGCGGCCTGGCCACCGTGCTGGACGTCAAGATCATGGCCTGCCCGACCCACGCCGCGTCCAAGCCGGTCGCGATGATCCCCAACTGCGCCGCCACCCGCCACGTGCACTTCACGCTGGACGGCAGCGGCCCGGCCAAGCTGGAAGCGCCTGACCTGTCGCAATGGCCGAAGGTAGAGTGGGCCCCGAACACCGAGACCTCCAAGCGCGTCGACCTGAACACGCTGACGCCGGAAGAAGTCGCCTCGTGGAAGCCGGGCCAGACCCTGCTGCTCAACGGCAAGATGCTGACTGGCCGCGACGCCGCGCACAAGCGTATCGCCGACATGCTGGCCAAGGGCGAGAAGCTGCCGGTGGACTTCAAAAACCGCGTGATCTACTACGTCGGCCCGGTCGATCCGGTGCGCGACGAGGCCGTCGGCCCGGCCGGCCCCACCACCGCCACGCGCATGGACAAGTTCACCGAGATGATGCTGGCCGAAACCGGCCTGATCTCGATGATCGGCAAGGCCGAGCGCGGCCCGGTGGCGATCGAGGCCATCAAGAAGCACAAGTCGGCCTACCTGATGGCCGTGGGCGGCGCCGCCTACCTGGTGGCCAAGGCGATCAAGGAAGCCAAGGTGGTCGGCTTCGAAGACCTCGGCATGGAAGCGATCTACGAGTTCGACGTCAAGGACATGCCGGTGACGGTCGCCGTGGACAGCGAAGGCACCTCGGTGCACAAGACCGGCCCCGCGGAATGGCAGGCCAAGATCGGCAAGATCCCGGTCGCCGCGCTGTAAGCCTGGCAGGACGGTAGAATCTGCCGTCGCGCTCGAAAAAGAAGCCGGGTTCCGACCCGGTTTTTTTCTACCTTGATTCTTGTCGTCCCCGCACCCCAGTGAACCCCGCACCCATCGGCGTCTTCGATTCCGGCCTTGGCGGCCTGTCCGTGCTGCGCGAGATCCGCGCGCTGCTGCCCCATGAATCGCTGCTGTACCTGGCGGATTCAAAATACGCGCCCTATGGCGAGAAGCCCGAGGCCTTTGTCGAGGCGCGCACGCTGCAGGCCTGCGAATGGCTGCTTGGCCAGGGTTGCAAGGCGCTCGTGATCGCCTGCAATACCGCCACCATGCATGCAGTGCAGACACTACGCGAGCGGCTGACGGTGCCGATCATCGGCGTCGAGCCCGGCCTCAAGCCCGCCGCCGCGGCCAGCCGCAGCAAGGTCGTGGGCGTGCTGGCCACCGCCAATACCCTCAAGAGCGCCAAGTTCGCGCGGCTGCTGACATCGCTGGAAGGCGAAAGCCGCTTCCTGTGCGAGGCGGGCCTGGGGCTGGTGTCGCTGATCGAGCAAGGCGAGACCGACGGCCCGGCCGTGCGCCAGCGCCTGGATGCCTACCTGACGCCCATGCTGGAGGCAGGCGCCGACACGCTGGTGCTGGGCTGCACCCATTACCCTTTTCTCTCCGGCACGATCCGGGCGATGGTTGGCGACCAGCTGGCACTGGTCGACACCGGCAGCGCCATTGCGCGCCAGCTGGCACGCAAGCTGGCCGAACACAAGCTGGCCGCCGCGCCCGATGCCACGCCGCACGACCGCTTTGCCTCGACCAAGGACGCCGCGCATCTGCGCGCGATGGCAGCCACGCTGTTGCAGGTGGAAGCGGATGCGGAAACCGTGGTGATCGAGCCGGCGCCGGCGCTCTGACCTCTGAGCGGCGCCTTCCCCTACTGCAGGAAGCCCAGTGGCCGGTGCTCCCGCACCTCGGGCTTGATCGCGTGTTCCTGGCGCAGCTGTGCCAGGAACTCGTCCGGCGTCAGCGCCTCGCCCAACAGCACGCACTGGCGCTTGACCGTGGCGAAGTCGCCCGGCGTCAGGCAATCCATCGCATCCAGTTCACGGCGCATGCTGTCGGTCAGGCCGGCGGCATCGCCGTCGAGCGCCTCGTCGACAAACATCGCCACGCGCTGCGTGGGCTTGAGCGCCAGGAAGCGGATCTTGAAAGAGAAGCGGCGCAGCGCGGCCTCATCGATGCGGTCGAACAGGTTGGTAGTGCAGATAAAGATGCCGTTAAAGCGCTCCATGCCCTGCAGCATCTCGTTGACCTCGGAGATCTCATAATTGCGCACCGCCTGCTGGCGGCTCTGCATGAAGCTGTCGGCCTCATCCAGCAGCAGCACCGCCCCATCCTCTTCGGCGCGCGCGAACATGGCGGCGATCTGCTGCTCGGTCTCGCCCACATATTTGCTCATCAGGTCGGAGGCGCGGCGGATCATCAGCGGCAGGTCCAGCTCGGCCGCGATATGCTCGGCCAGCGCGGTCTTGCCGGTGCCGGGCGGGCCGTAGAAGCACAGCGTGCCGCGCTGGCGCACGCGCAGCGCGTCGACGATCTTGACCACCTCGTAGCGGGTTTCAAGGTGCAGGTTCTCCAGCCGGTAGTGCGTGACCACCGAGCGCGCCTCGGCCTCGGGGCGCAGCCCCATGGCGCGGTCGGCGTGTTCCAGCTGGCGCAGGATCAGCGCTTCCACCGGCTCTTCCACGTCGGGCCGCGCCAGCTCGACAAAGCGCGCGGCCGACTGCACCTGCGCCGGCGTCAGCGTCTTGCGCCCGGCCAGCCCGGTGATAAAGGCGTCGCTGACGTCCAGCCCGCCCAGGTGCTTGCGGATGATGTTCTCGCGCACCAGCGGCGGCGGGATCTTCAGCTCCAGGTGGAACTGGAAACGGCGCAGGTAGGCCGGGTCGATCTGCCGGATCGAATTCGAGATCCAGATCACCGGCACCGGGTTCTGCTCGAGCGTCTGGTTGACCCAGGCCTTGCCGTTGACCGAGGCGCGCGTGTCTTCCTGGCCGAACAGGCTCATCAGCTCGCGCGCGCTGCCCGGGAAGACGTCTTCCACCTCATCGAACAGCAGCGCGGTATGGGCACGCCCGCGCAGGAAGGCCTGCGACACCTGCAGCGAGCGGTAGCGGTCCTTGCCCGACAGGCTGTTGCCGTCGCGGTCCAGGCAATCGACTTCATACAGCTCGCAGCCCGCCTCGCGCGCCAGCAGCCGCGCAAACTCGGTCTTGCCGGTGCCGGGCGGGCCATAGATCAGCACGTTGACGCCGCTCGCATGCTGGCGCGTGGCATTGCTCAGCAGCGCGCACAGGTAGCGCGCGTCGGTCTCGACATGGGGATAGTCGGCCGTGGTCAGCGTGGGCGGCGCGGCCGGGCGCGTGAACACCGCCATCATCTCGGCTTCGTTGGCGTAGTTGCCCAGCAGCACGTGCAGCAGCCGGTCCGAGAGCCGCATCAGGTCGCCCAGGTCGGTCACGCTGTTTTCCGGCAGCGGCTGCTCGATCAGGTTCAGCGTCTCCAGCCGCGAGCCCGGCCGCAGCGAGGCAGCCACGTCGGCGGCGCCGGCGCCGGTCAGGCCGGCCAGGATCTGGAACGCCTCCTGGCTGTGCGCCACCTTGCAGTCGACCATCACCGCGCGCAGGTCGCGCTTGTACTTGGCCAGCGCCGCGTACAGCAGCAGCTTGCGCTCGTGCTCGGGCAGGTCCAGCACATGGCTGAGCATGTCGATATTGCGCACCAGCAGCACGCGCTCGCCTTCCAGGCGCTGGGCGATGGCAGCGGCGGACGCGTCGAACACGGCGAACATGTCCTTGGCGTGGTGCTTGACGTACTCGTCCAGGTAATAGAACAGCGCGCTCTCATCGAAAGCGCTGTTCCACTGTCCGTGGCGGTCCAGGAATTCCTCAGGGGTCAGGCGGGCGGTGCCCTTCCAGGCGGGCATGTCGGCGCAGCGCGCGGCCAGGAAGCGCTGCACGCGCAGCACCACGCCGTACGGCCACACCATCTCCTGCGCGCTGACGGTCAGGACATCGTTGATATTGCTGCGCAGGTTGAAGCGCGGACCCAGTGCGCACACCACGCGCAGGGCAAACTGGGCGCACATCCAATCCAATGCTGAACTGGACGATGTGCCAGGCATGGAGCGCAGAATCGTCGATCGGTCATCTTCAGCAAAACGTGTGAAGTCCATGGACGGGTCCCCGAGCGCGCTGTGCGCGATGGCGGGGCCGCGACCGGACACCGCCACGTCTGCAGTTTCTTCCTATGCTAGCGCGCTTTGGTACCAACCGCGCATGCCTGTGCGCAACGGGCGCCGCCGATTGTGGCCTGGGGCACCGAAGCACGGCAAAGTGCCAGAGCGCGCCAGCGCGCGTGCACCGCTGCATCACCTCCCGAAATGCTGCCTGGACTTGCCGGTATAACGTGCCGGGCCAGAAAATTCCAGTTGCGACGCACAAATCACAACAAATAAGAATCATTATCGTTTATACTAGCCCGCTGACACGCTGCCCCAGAGTGGCGCTCCCACGGCAACCCAGTTGAAGGAGCGTTTATCATGGAATTGCTGCTTAGCCTGCTGGTCGGTTGCGGCATCTCGCTGATCCTGTTTTATCGCAAGTGACGGCGCACAGCGCCGCCGCGGTGCCACCGCTGGCAGACTTTTGTTGTTGACACATGTTCGACCAACGCTTCTTCAAGATTACGCTCGCCGTACTGCTGTTCCACGTCGGCCTGCTCTACCTGATCCAAAGCGGCCTGGGCCGCAAGCTGACCGAGGCGGTGATCTCGCCGGAAATCGTCGCGCGCATCATCCCGCTGGAGCCTCCCAAGCAGGAAGCCCCGCCGGAGCCGCCCAAACCCAAGCCTAAACAGGAAACCCCGCCCAAGCAGGTGAAGGTGACCACGCCCAAGCCGACCCCGCCGCAGCCCAAGCCAACCCCGCAGCCGGTAGCCAGCCTGCCGCCGACACCGAACGCGCCCGAGGCTCCTCCCGCGCCGCCGGCACCCCCGGCACCGGCACCTGAGCCCGCCCCTGCACCGGTATCCGCCGCGCCGCGTGCAGTCGGCATCGGCGAAATCCAGTGCACGGCGCCGCAACCGAAGTATCCTTCCCAGTCACGCCGCATGGGCGAGACCGGCAAGGCCGTGGTGCGCCTGACCACCGACGAAAGCGGCAAGGTCGTGAAGACTTCCGTCGTATCCTCGAGCGGTTCATCGCGCCTGGACCAGGCCGCGGTAGAGGCCGTGCAGGCCATGCGCTGCAAGCCTTACATGGACAACGGCCGCGCCGTCGCCGTCACGGCGCAGCAGCCGATCGGCTTCGAACTGAACTGACCGCCCCAGATTTCCGATCTCTGATCTGACCTAAACCAAGCGAACTCACCAGGAACCAACACATGCAGGACCTCGGACTCTCCCACCTCTGGACGCAAGGCGACTTCGTCATGCGTGCGACCGCGATCATTCTGCTGATCATGTCGCTCGCCTCATGGATCGTGATCCTTACCAAGGCGTGGGATCTGGTGCGCCTGAAGAAGATGGCGCATGGCGCGGAAAAGCGCTTCTGGCACTCGGACGATTTCGATCACGCGCTCGAAACCCTGGGCGCCGGCGATTCCAACCCGTTCCGCACGCTGGCCATCGCCGGCAAGGAAGCCGCCCAGCACCACCGCGCCAGCCAGCCGCAGCTGCACGACGTGATGGACATCTCCGACTGGCTGACCCGCTCGCTCAAGAGCTCCATCGACGAGTCGGTGGCGCACATGCAATCGGGCCTGGCGGTGCTGGCTTCGGTGGGCTCGACCGCACCGTTCGTGGGCCTGTTCGGCACCGTGTGGGGCATCTACCACGCGCTGATCGGCATCGGCGCCTCGGGCGTGCCGACCATCGACAAGGTTGCCGGCCCCGTGGGCGAGGCGCTGATCATGACCGCCTTCGGCCTGGCCGTGGCAATTCCCGCCGTGCTGGGCTATAACGCCCTCACCCGCGGCAACAAGTCGGTGATCTCGAAGCTCAACCGCTTTGCCCACGACCTGCACGCCTACTTCGTCACCGGTGCGCGCGTGCGCCCCACCGGCGCCCGCGCCGAGGACGGCACCGTGCGCCTGGCCGCGGCACAGCGCTAAACCGCAAGCAAGGAAGTCATCATGGCATTCGGTACTCTCGACGGCGACGACGACGAGGTGATGAGCGAGATCAACATGACGCCGCTGGTCGACGTCATGCTGGTGCTGCTGATCATCTTCATCATCACCATCCCCGTGATCAACCACGCGGTGAAGATCGACCTGCCGCGCGCCACCAACACCCCGAACGACCCGAAGCCGCAGAACATCAACGTCTCGATCGACGCTGCCGGCAAGGTCTTCTGGAACCAGGTGGAAGTGGACCAGGCCACGCTGGCAAGCAATATCGCGTTGGCCGCGCAGCAGCAGCCGCAGCCTGAGCTGCACCTGCGCGCGGACCGCGAGGTGCGCTACGAGCGCGTGGCCGAAGTCATGGCCGCCGCGCAGCACGGCGGCCTGGGCAAGATCGGCTTTATCACCGAACCCAAGCAGTAAGCGCGCGCCGCCAGGCGCTCCGGAACGACAAAGGGCACCTCAGGTGCCCTTTGTCGTTGATGCCGCCGAGTCATTGCGCCAGCCTGTGCTGCGCCGCCTCTGGCGCCCCTTCCAACCGCACATGGTCGTTCCGCGAATCTTATCCAGAGGCTATTGTAATGATAACAATTCTCATTTAATATCTTTCCATCGACTGCGCCATAGCCGGCGCGCCCTTTTTGCAGAACGGAGCCAGAAGATGAGCACACTTTCCCTGCCGCTGTCGCAACCGCGTGAAGTCACCCGCCGCCGGCTGTCGCTGCGCCGCGTCGAGGTCGCCGCGCAACCGCGCCGCGAGGCCAGCGCGAAGGCGGCACCGTCGACCATCGCATCCGTGAAGTCCGCGGTGGCGGCCCTGCCCGCCCGGCTCGAGGCACTGGTGCGCGACAGCCTGTCGCCAGCGCCTGCCGGCGAGGCGGTGGCCCTGGACGCCATCATGCGTGGCGCCAGCACCCTGCCGATCCTGCACAACGGCGATGTCTACACGCTGCGCGTCACGCGCTACGGCAAGCTGATCCTGACGAAATGACGCGGCCCCGCGGCGATACCGCAAGGTTGAAGCCAGAGGGAAGCGACCGAGACCCGCGTTGGGCGCGGGTGCCACGTACGTGGCAGTAAAGACTTTTGTGGGGACCACCTCGGAACGAGGTGTTGGGCAGTAGCCAGGTACTGGTGCCGCGGGCGGGATTCAGACCCCACGCCGGGCCGACCGTACCCAGCCATGCCCTCTTTTATGCCGCCCCGCAGGCCATGCCTGCGGGGCCTTTTCATGCGCCGGCACAATGGCCGGCGCAAGGGCTTTACAGGCCCAGCGCAGCGATACCGGCACGCGCGATCTGCGCGTCTTCGGTCGACTTCACGCCCGACACGCCCACGGCACCGACCACCTGATCGTTGCAGACGATGGGCACGCCGCCCTCCAGCATGCCTTGCAGCACCGGCGCCGTCATGAACGAGTAGCGACCGTTGTTGATCATGTCTTCGTAGACCTTCGACTCGCGACGGCCCAGCGCCGAGGTACGGGCCTTTTCGCCGGCAATATAGGCCGAGATCGGCGCGGCACCATCCAGGCGCTGCATCGCCAGCAGATGGCCGCCATCGTCCACCACGACAATGGACACGGCCCATTGATGATTTTTCGCCTCGGTTTCCGCTGCGGCCATGATCTTCTTCACGTCGTCTGCCGTCAGAACCGCTTTTTGCTGCATGCCACTCTCCTGGTCATTCATTTGGTTAAGGCCGAAGTATAGCGCCGCACCCCCGCCATCGTCATGACAGGCGCCCCATTGCGGTGCGCCGGAGCGCGGGGAAAAACAAGAATGGCCCGCGCTTGGGCGGGCCATTCAACATAGACGGACAACAGCGATTCAGGCGCCGTCCGAGAACGGATCCGGCTTGCCAATGAGCGCGCCATCGGTGTACGGATCGGGCTTGGCGAGGCGGGCACCGTCGGTGAACGGATCAACCTTGCCCATCTTGGCACCATCGGTGTACGGGTCCGTCTTGCCGACCCTGGCGCCGTCCAGGTACGGATCGACCTTGCCGACGGCGGCAAATGCGGAGGTGGAAAGCGCGCCCAGCGCGGCCAGCGCTGCGACGGCAGCAACGGCTTGTGTGATCTTCATGGATATTCCCCTTGCTATTGTTGGTCGAGGCACCGTGCAGCACGTTGCAGTGCCGTCATCACGATGTCACACCGATAGTTTAGGGGGAAACCCTTATAACGATAGAGGTGACGCTTTGAGCAGTCTGTTCAAATAATTTGACTACTCTGACCAAGGGGGCGAATTTCCTGGAACTGGCTTCAGCGCCTCATGTCGCAGTGCGGCAGGAAAAAGGAAAGGGCCCCGGAGGGCCCCTTCTCTTTCAAAAAGCTTGCGCAGGTCGAACGACGATCAGTCGTCGTGCCAACGGCCGTGGCCATGCCCATGCCGGTGGCCATGCCCACGATGGTATCCCGGCGGGCCATAGTAGCCGCGGTGGCCGCCGTAATAGCGCGGCGGGCCGTAGTAGCCAGGACCGTAATAGACCGGACGCGGCCGCACCACCACCGGCGGCGGACCGTAGTAGACCGGCGCAGGCGCCACCACGACAGGCGGCGGTGCATAGTAAGCCGGGGCTGGCGGATAATAGGCGGGCGCGCCAACCACTACGCCCGGCACGCCGATTGCCACGCCGACGCTCACATGGGCCATTGCTGCCCCGGAAGCAAGCCCGGCTGCGACACCGAATGCTGCGAGCCACCAACGTTTCATATCCGCCTCTCAATGTGAGATTTCTCTTAATCCGTATTGTAGAGGTTCGGAATTTTCCAGGTGCAACGGCAAGGTCGACATTGTTACCAGCCGTAACAGTGGCGTCACTTTTTCGCGCGCCCGGCGCCCGCCGCAGTAACGCGCTTGCATCCGGGATGCCGAGCCACCACAATACCGGGCTTGCCGTGCGGCCGTGGAGAAATTGGTAGACTCAGCAGACTTAAAATCTGCCGCCTTTCCAGGCTTACGGGTTCGAGTCCCGTCGGCCGCACCAGGGTGTACAGCCCCTTCCGCTCCCGTTTCAAAATAATAGAAGGGGCCATCGGCCCCTTCTTTTGATGCCTTCAGCTCCGCGCGCGTCAGGCCATCGCGTAGCACATCAGCGCACCCACCCCCATCAGGAACACGAACAGCACACCGGCCAGCGCCAGCGGCTTGCGTCCGGCGCGCACCAGGTCGCCGATGCGGGTGTGCAGGCCGATCGCCAGCATCGCGCAGGCCAGCAGCCAGTTGTCCAGTGCGATCAGCGGCGCCTTCCAGGCAGTGGGCACGGTGCCGGCCGAGTTGACCGCCATCACCGCGACAAACCCCACCGCGAACCACGGCACCGACTTCAGGATGCCATGCAAGCGGCTGCCGCCTGCGGTGCCTTGCTCGGCTTGCTCGCCGCCCTGCGGCCACAGCGCCATCACCAGCAGCAGCGGGCCCAATGCCAGCACGCGCACCATCTTGGCCACCACGGCAGCGTCGGCGGTCGGCTCGCTGATCATCTTGCCGGCGGCGATCACCTGGGCCACCTCGTGCAGCGTCGCGCCGGTAAAGATGCCGAACATGCGCTCGCTGACGGCCCAGTGCCAATGGCCTGTCGCCAGTTCGTACAGATAGGGATAAAGCAGCATGCCGACGGTGCCGAACAGCACCACGGTCGCCACCGCCACGGCGGTCTGCTTGTCGTCGGTGCGCACCACCGACGATACGGCAATGGCCGCGGCGGCACCGCAGATGGCGCTGCCGGAGCTGACCAGGATCGCTTCGCGGCGGCTCAGGCCGAAGAACGTGGTGCCCACCCAGGTGCCGAACAGCAGCGTGGCCACCAGCATGGTCAGCGGCACCACGATGCCCGGCAGCCCCAGCGCGACGATCGAGGCAAAGGTCAGGCGCAGCCCGTACAGTGCCACGCCCAGGCGCAGCAGGTGGTGGCGTGCGACCTGCATGCCGGGGGCCAGCGGCGCCAGCCAGTGGCGCGGCAGCGTATTGGCCGCGACCATGCCGGCGCACATGGCCAGCGTCAGCGCGCTGAGGCCATAGCGCGCCACGGCCGGATGCTCGGCCAGCGCAATCGCCAACCAGGCAATGCCGCCCAGCGGGACCAGTGTCAGCAGGCGCTGCGACCACGGCGGCGGCAAGGCCGGCGCGGCGGCCGGGGTGGTGCGGGGGGCGGAGACGGAGGACATGGCAGGCTCGGGTCGTGTTCTTTAGTGACTCAAGCGTACTGGCGCCCCGCTAACCCGTAAAACGGGTAATATCGGTATGCATTATTGATTATATCGATATGGACCACCGCCCCGATC